>NZ_JBHMFR020000004.1:0-130870 GCF_042436615.2 Streptococcus bovismuti
GTCAAGAGCAATAAGGCTTGAACAAAGTGAAAGCCAGCGTCTTTAGGCGCTGGCTGGTAATTTGGGCTTATAGCCCTGGGACAAACCACCCGTTTGACGGGTGGTCATGATTTGATCGTACAGCTTATGCCTCTCAGCTAAATGGACAAAACGGTGCAAGCAAAATCTTACGTAATATTTTTGTACCACCAACATTTGTCCAAGCAGATGGGAAAAACTTTGGTGACATGGTCAAGGAAAAATTGGTGACTTATGGAGATGAATGGAAGGATGTGAACCTTGCTGATGCCCAAGATGGTCTCTATAATCCAGAAAAAGCCAAAGCAGAATTTGCTAAAGCCAAGGCATCCCTTCAAGCTGAGGGAGTACAATTCCCAATTCACCTAGATATGCCTGTTGACCAAACAGCAACTACAAAAGTTCAGCGTGTCCAATCTATGAAACAATCCTTGGAAGCAACTTTAGGAACTGATAATGTCATTATTGATATTCAACAATTGCAAAAAGATGAAGTGCTTAATGTCACTTTATTTGCACAAACTGCTGCTGGCGAAGATTGGGATCTTTCTGATAACGTTGGATGGGGGCCAGACTTCTCAGATCCATCAACTTATCTTGATATCATCAAGCCTTCTGTAGGAGAAAATACGAGAACTTACCTAGGATTTGATTCAGGAAAAGACAATGAGGCGGCTAAGAAGGTTGGTCTCAATGATTATGATAAAATGGTCAATGAAGCAGGGGAAGAAACTACAGATGTTACAAAACGTTATAACAAGTATGCCGAAGCTCAAGCATGGTTGACAGATAGTGCCCTAGTCATTCCAACGACATCTCGTACAGGTCGTCCAATCTTGTCTAAGATGGTACCATTTACCTTACCTTTCGCTTTCGCAGGTAACAAGGGGACAAGCGATCCGCTTCGATACAAATATCTTGGACTTCAAGACAAGGCAGTCACTGCAGATGAATATCAAAAAGCTCAAGAAAAATGGATGAAAGAAAAAGAAGAATCCAATAAAAAAGCGCAAGAAGAACTCGCAAAACATGTGAAATAAGATAAAAAGAAGTTAGTTGCTAGCTAACTTCTTTTGGTTTCGAGAAAATAGATTGATGCCTATCCTATGTTCGATATTACAAAATGTATTTTATTGTAGAAAAAATCCTGAGTTTTGCTTCTCAGGATTTTCCTTTTACTGTTGTGGTTGCTGTTGAACTTGTGGATTCTGTGGCGTTGGTTGTACTGGTTGTACTGGTTGTGTTGGCTGACCAGCCTGACCAGCTTGTCCTTGATTAGGATCAGCTGCTGGAGCATTATGGGGTTGTTGGCCAACCGTCGTACTTGCTTGTGTAGTTGAACTTTCAGCTGTTGTTGTACTTGGGTTCTCTACTATTTGCGTTTGTTGTGTAGATTGATTATTCCAAGTGTTTTTGGCACTATTTTGGAAGACAAATTCTCCATTTCTATACAAGCCCTCTGGCATCGTCCAATCTCCAGGTTGGTCATCTTCTGATAGATACGAAATCATTGAGCGATAAACCTTAGCAGCAACTAGGAAACCATCTCCAACGATTGGAGTTAAACGATTTGAGTAACCAGTCCATACAGCCATAGAATACTTACGAGTATAACCTACAAACATTTCATCTGGAGCTACGTAGCCAGTGTTCTTGATATACTTTTCAATTTCGTCGTCAGTATAGTTAGAAGTACCTGTCTTACCTGCTTGTGGAAGCCATGGTAGGTAAGCACCACGTCCGGTTCCGTATGCTAAAACAGTTTTCATCATTTCGGTCATCATATAGGCAGTAGTTTCTTTCATAGCTCGTGTACCAGCATCAGAAAATTCTTTTTCACTACCATCACTAAAGACAATCTTATTGATATACATTGGTTTGTGGTAAGTACCACCATTAGCAAAGGCGGCATAAGCAGCAGCTATTTTTTCACTACTTGCACCGTATTGTTTGTTAGATTCTGTTGTATTACTTGAAATGGCGTTAGCATAGTGGATGCTTGGATAATCGATACCTAAGCCATTTAGGAAGGTTTTCGCTCGATCTAAACCAACTTTATTTAAGGTTTCGACTGCTGTAACATTACGTGATTGTTGGAGTGCATACTGAATTGTAATATTCCCAAAGTAGCCATGATCCCAGTTGTAGACAGGAGTATCAGTACCAGGATAGTTATAAGGAACATCATGTACAATAGAGGCAGTAGAGTCATAGACTCCATATTCTAAAGCGGGAGCATAGTCAGTGATTGGTTTCATAGTAGAACCCCAGTCACGGTTGGTTTCAACGGCTTGGTTGATTCCAAAAGATACATTACTTGATTGGTGACGGGCACCTAACTGAGCAATGACTTTACCATTTGTTACATCCACAATAGTGGAAGCTACTTGAAGTTCATCATCTGGATAAGCAACGTACTCATCTGTATTGTAAACATCCCAAAGTCGCTGTTGAACATCTTTGTCGACATTAGTATAGACTTCCATACCTGTGGTAAGAAGGTTGTAGCCCGTTTCTTGTTCGACTTGGTCGATTACTTCTTTGAGGTAGTTGTCCATATAGGCAGGGTAACTATTGGCTGACTTCAAGCTTTGAAGTCCATCAGTGATAGGCGTATTAATAGCTTTTTCGTAATCTTCTGCACTGATATATTTCTGTCCCTTCATTTCTGAAAGTACTAAGTTCCGACGCTCTAGAGCAGCTTCTGGGTGGGAATATGGATCATATTGGTTTGGGGCTTGAGGCATTCCGGCTAGGAGTGCTAACTGTGGTAAGCTTAAATCCTTCAAGTCTTTTCCATAGTAATTTTCGGCTGCGGTTTGCATTCCATAGTTACCGTTAGACATGTAGACTTTGTTGATGTAGTAGGTCAGGATTTCTTGCTTGGTTGCTTTTTGTTCTAGTTGAACGGCCAGCCAAGCTTCTTGGGCTTTACGTGACAAGGTTTGGTCAGCAGTTGAAGTAGAGAAATAAGTTAATTTAATCAATTGCTGAGTCAAGGTCGAAGCCCCTTGTAGCCCTCCTTTCCCTTGGAGGTTTCTCAATGCTGCCCCCATGATACGAATGGTATCAACACCTCTATGATCAAAGAAACGGTGGTCTTCGATAGATACGATAGCCTTGACCAAATCCGTAGGGATTTCATTGGATTGAGCATTTACGCGACGTTCAGATCCCAAGTCAGCAATCAGTTCGTTTTTATTGTCATAAATCTTGCTAGAGGTTGTCGCAACTAATTTACTTTCAGATAAGGCTGGGGCCTTGCTAACAAAGTAGAGGAAAAGACCTCCACCTAATAGAAATAGTGCGATAAATAAGGTGAGGAATGTAATTCCAATATACTTTAAGAACCGCAGAATAGTTTGTTTATTCATCTTGTTTTACCACCTAGTAAATGTTCTTTGATAATATCGAGATAGGGAATTTGAGGGAAAGCTCCTTGCTCAACCAAATATCCATATTCTTGAATATATCCAAGTGGCATTGATTTTTGACCCTTATCTTGATGATAAAAGCGAATCAAATCAAGTGCCGGCAACAAATAAGTTTCCTGTTGAGAAGAAAAATGAAGCAGTACGAAGCAAATGCCCTGCTGTTCTAGAACTTGTTCCATATGTTGAATCTGGTGAAGATGGAAGTTCTTCATTGGGATAGCATTCTTTTGTCGCGTTTCTTTAGCTTCAAAGTCAATGTAATATCCTCTATACACGCCAGAGTAATCTGTTGTGGAAGCTTGTCTAAAATAGGCTTCTACAATTTTGGCCCGACTACGTTGAGGATAGTCTACTCGAACTATCTGAACAGGCGTTGGCTTTTTATGGATAACTGCCATGCCATGCGTTAGATAGTAGTCGTTGGTAGCGTTAATCATCTTTTCAAAAGTCATTCCTCGATTTGCGAAATTTTTTGGTTGAGAAATGGATGTTTGGCTTTTTTTCGATGAAATTTTATGAGGATAGTTGACCATATTTCTCCTTATTGGTACAATAACATCACTCTATTATACCATAAAAATATAAAGAAAGGTGTAAAAATGACTACAGCTTTAATTATGGGATATTCTAATTTTGACTTGGGTTTGTTTAATGAAAAAGATATCAGGTTAAAAATTATAAAGAAAGCCATTCGCCGTGATTTAGAAAGTTTAGCAGAAGAAGGGATTAAATGGCTGGTCTTTACAGGAAACTTGGGATTTGAATCCTGGGTGCTAGATGTCGCAAATGAAATGAAAGAAGAATATGATTTCAGCCTAGCGACAATTTTTGATTTTGAAACACACGGGGAAAATTGGAATGAAGCGAATCAGCTTAAACTTAACCAATTTAAGCAGGTCGATTTTGTCAAATATGCCTATCCTAAATATGAACACATGGGGCAACTACGAGACTACCAACGATTTTTGCTGGAAAATACTGACTTAGCTTATTTTTTCTATGACCCAGAAAATGAGACCAAATTAAAATTTATGGACAATTTGATGAAAAATCAGGCAGGTTATCGCATAAAAAGGTTAACGTTTGAAGACTTAAATGAGCTAGCAGAAAATTTTTCTGAAAAGTAAGGCTTTGACCTTGATTTTTGTATGCCTTTTTTTATATAATAATACTATTAGAAACCGAGAATGGAGAGAGAGATGGCAAGTATTATTTTTTCAGCGAAAGATATTTTCGAGCAAGAGTTTGGACGTGAAGTCCGTGGATATAGTAAGGTTGAAGTTGATGAATTTTTGGACGATGTCATCAAGGACTACGAAACTTATGCTGCCCTAGTCAAGTCTCTCCGTCAAGAAATTGCAGAGTTGAAGGAAGAATTGTCTCGCAAACCTGAATCTGCACCGGTTCAAGCAGAACCTCTTGAAATGACAGCTACAACTTCTATGACGAATTTTGATATTTTGAAACGTCTAAATCGTCTTGAGAAAGAAGTGTTTGGCAAACAAATTTTGGATAACTCTGATTTGTAAGAGCTTATTTGAAAAGTGCAATTTTTGGATAATCGCGTGAGGAGAATTTCTTTTCATGAGGAAAGTCCATGCTAGCACAGGCTGTGATGCCTGTAGTGTTTGTGCTAGGCGAAACCATAAGCCTAGGGACGAGAAATCGTTACGGCAGTTGAAATGGCTAAGTCCTCGGATAGGCCAGAGTAGACTTGAAAGTGCCACAGTGACGGAGTCTTTCTGGAAACGGAGAGAGTGGAACGCGGTAAACCCCTCAAGCTAGCAACCCAAATTTCGGTCGGGGCATGGAGTACGCGGAAACGAACGTAGTACTCTGACTGCTATCAGCTGTAGGCTGTTAGTGGTAGACAGATGATTATCGAAGGGAGTGGTCCTAGTCACTTCTGGAACAAAACATGGCTTATAGAAAATTGCATATAGGTTGGGGCTGAGAAATTTTCTCAACCTCATTTTTTAAAGTGGACATATAGAAAGGTCTTATAAGACTGTAAAATGAAAAAAGAATTTAATTTAATCGCGACCGCGGCGGCGGGTCTTGAAGCCGTTGTGGGACGAGAAATGCGGGAGTTGGGCTACGATTGTCAGGTTGAAAACGGCCGTGTTCGTTTTCAAGGTGACGCGAGAGCCATCATCGAAACTAATCTCTGGCTTCGTGCAGCGGACCGTATTAAGATTATCGTAGGAACTTTCCCAGCTAAGACTTTTGAGGAGCTGTTTCAGGGAGTTTTCGCCCTAGATTGGGAAAATTATTTACCGCTTGGAGCTCGCTTTCCGATTGCCAAAGCTAAATGTGTTAAATCTAAACTGCACAATGAGCCAAGTGTACAGGCTATTTCAAAGAAGGCTGTTGTTAAGAAGTTGCAGAAACACTACGCCCGCCCAGAAGGTGTTCCACTGATGGAGAATGGCCCAGAGTTTAAGATTGAGGTCTCTATTCTCAAAGATGTGGCAACTGTCATGATTGATACGACAGGCTCCAGTCTCTTTAAACGTGGTTATCGTACGGAAAAGGGTGGCGCTCCTATCAAGGAAAACATGGCGGCAGCCATTTTACAACTCTCTAACTGGTATCCAGACAAGCCCTTGATTGATCCGACCTGTGGTTCAGGAACTTTCTGTATAGAGGCAGTTATGATTGCTAGAAAGATGGCTCCTGGTCTTCGTCGTTCCTTTGCCTTTGAGGAGTGGAACTGGATTAGCGATCGCTTGATCCAAGAAGTGCGCACAGAGGCGGCTAAGAAAGTGGATCGTGAGCTGGAACTGGATATTATGGGATGTGATATCGATGCACGTATGGTGGAAATTGCTAAGGCCAATGCTCAGGCAGCAGGAGTTGCAGGAGATATTACCTTTAAGCAGATGCGCGTGCAGGATTTGCGTTCTGATAAAATCAATGGAGTGATTATCTCTAACCCACCTTATGGTGAACGCTTGTCAGATGATGCAGGGGTTACCAAGCTTTATGCTGAAATGGGTCAAGTATTTGCACCGCTGAAAACGTGGAGCAAGTTTATCTTAACCAGTGATGAAGCCTTTGAGACCAAGTACGGTAGTCAGGCGGATAAGAAACGTAAGTTGTACAATGGAACTTTAAAAGTTGATTTGTATCAATATTTCGGTCAGCGTGTTAAACGTCAGGAAGTAAAGTAGAAAGGAAAACTCATGAGTAAGAAAAGACGGAATCGTCATAAAGCAGAACATCAAGAAGCGCAATTTGATTTTGATGAAGCCAAAGAGCTAACAGTTGGAGAAGCTATGCGAAAAAATGAAGAGGTGGAAGCAGGTGTATTGCCTGGAGATTCTATCTTGGACAAGTATGTGAAACAACATAAAGATGAAATTGAAGCAGATAAGTTTGAAACACGTCAGTTTAGCAAGGATGATCTAGTTGAAAAAGAAGAGGTAGAGGAGACTCAGACTCTGGATAATTTGCTTCAAGAGCTTCGTGAGGAAACAGGAGTAACTTCTCCAGCTCCAGAAGATGAATTGAATCAGTTTGATGATTTAGAATTAACACGAGTTTCAGAAGCTCCTCTTGTCGAAGAATTTGAGACGGAAGAGGTACCATTAGTTGGAACGGAAGAGGCTCTCACACGTTCTCGAGTCACAGATAGTGAAGATGGAAAAAGTAAGAAGAAATGGGTGCTGTACGGTATTCTAGCAGCCTTAGTGGTTCTTATCCTTGGAACTGGTTATTATGTTTATCGTCAAGTGGCTCGTTCGACCAAGGAAATCCAAACTTCTCAATCAACTACAAATACGCAGTCAGATGCAGAAGAATTCAATAATTTATATGATGCCTTCTATACAGATAGCAACAAAACGGCTCTGAAGAATAGCCAGTTTGATAAACTGAGCCAACTAAAAACTTTACTTGATAAGCTAGAAGGTAGTCGTGAATATACACTTGCAAAATCTAAGTATGATAGCCTAGCAACTCAAATCAAGGCTATTCAAGATGTCAATGCTCAATTTGAGAAGCCAGCTATTGTGGATGGTGTCTTGGATACTAACGCTAAAGCTAAATCAGATGCTAAATTTACAGATATTAAAACTGGAAATACGGAGCTTGATAAAGTTCTAGATAAGGCTATCAGTCTTGGTAAGAGCCAGCAAACAAGTGCTTCAAGCTCAAGTTCAAGTGAAACTAGCAACTCAAGCTCTAGTCAAGCAAGCGAAAATACTGCTAGTGAGACAAGCCCAAGTAGTTCAAATACTGCCTCAACTGAAACTAGAAGTACACGCAGTGAAGTCAATATGGGTGTGTCAAGTGCAGGAGTTGCTGTTCAAAGAAGTGCGAGTCGTGTTTCTTATAACCAGTCTGCTATTGATGATAGCAATAATTCTGCCTGGGATTTCGCGGATGGTGTCTTAGAACAAATTCTAGCGACTTCACGTTCACGTGGTTATATCACTGGTAACCAATATATCCTTGAGCGTGTTAATATCGTTAATGGCAATGGTTATTACAACCTCTACAAACCAGATGGAACCTATCTCTTTACCCTTAACTGTAAGACAGGATACTTTGTTGGAAATGGTTCTGGACATGCGGATGACTTGGACTACTAAGCAGTCGTTACAAAATTCTTTCTTTTCAAAAGTAAAAATGATAAAATAAAACAAATTAAACAAGAGGAGTGTCAAATGACAAAAGCTAACTTTGGTGTTGTTGGTATGGCCGTAATGGGTCGTAACCTTGCCCTTAATATTGAATCTCGTGGTTACACAGTTGCTATCTACAACCGTAGTAAAGAAAAAACTGAAGATGTAATTGCTTGCCATCCTGAAAAGAACTTTGTACCAAGCTATGACGTTGAAAGTTTTGTAAACTCAATCGAAAAACCTCGTCGTATCATGCTCATGGTTCAAGCTGGACCTGGTACAGATGCTACAATTCAAGCCCTTCTTCCACACCTTGACAAGGGTGATATCTTGATCGACGGAGGAAACACTTTCTACAAAGATACCATCCGTCGTAATGAAGAATTGGCAAACTCAGGTATCAACTTTATCGGTACTGGGGTTTCTGGTGGTGAAAAAGGTGCCCTAGAAGGTCCTTCTATCATGCCTGGTGGACAAAAAGAGGCCTACGAATTAGTTGCGGATGTTCTTGAAGAAATCTCAGCTAAAGCACCAGAAGATGGCAAACCATGTGTGACTTATATCGGTCCTGATGGAGCTGGTCACTATGTGAAAATGGTTCACAACGGTATCGAGTATGGTGATATGCAATTGATCGCAGAAAGTTATGACTTGATGCAACACTTGCTAGGCCTTTCTGCAGAAGATATGGCTGAAATCTTTACTGAGTGGAACAAGGGTGAATTGGACAGCTACTTAATCGAAATCACAGCTGATATCTTGAGTCGTAAAGACGATGAAGGCCAAGACGGACCAATCGTAGACTACATCCTTGACGCTGCAGGCAACAAGGGAACTGGTAAATGGACTAGCCAATCATCACTTGACCTTGGTGTGCCATTGTCACTCATCACTGAGTCAGTATTTGCTCGCTACATTTCAACTTACAAAGAAGAACGTGTGCATGCAAGCAAGGTTCTTCCAAAACCAGCTGCCTTCAAATTTGAAGGAGACAAGGCTGAGTTGGTTGAAAAGATCCGTCAAGCCCTTTACTTCTCAAAAATCATTTCATACGCACAAGGTTTTGCGCAATTGCGTGTAGCTTCTAAAGAAAACAACTGGAACTTGCCATTTGCAGATATTGCATCTATCTGGCGTGATGGCTGTATCATCCGTTCTCGTTTCTTGCAAAAGATTACAGATGCTTACAACCGTGATGCAGATCTTGCCAACCTTCTTTTGGATGAGTACTTCTTGGATGTTACTGCTAAGTACCAACAAGCAGTGCGTGATATCGTAGCTCTTGCGGTTCAAGCTGGTGTTCCAGTGCCAACTTTCTCAGCAGCTATTACTTACTTTGATAGCTACCGTTCAGCTGACCTTCCAGCTAACTTGATCCAAGCGCAACGTGATTACTTTGGTGCCCACACTTACCAACGTAAAGACAAAGAAGGAACATTCCACTACTCTTGGTATGACGAAAAATAAGTAGGTCTGCCATGGGGAAACGGATTTTATTACTTGAGAAAGAACGAAATCTAGCTCATTTTTTAAGTTTGGAACTCCAAAAAGAGCAATACCGAGTTGATCAGGTTGAGGAGGGGCAAAAGGCCCTCTCCATGGCTCTTCAGACAGACTATGACTTGATTTTATTGAATGCTCGTCTGGGGGATATGACAGCCCAGGATTTTGCAGACAAGCTGAGTCGGACTAAGCCAGCCTCAGTGATCATGGTCTTGGACCATCGCGAAGAATTGCAAGATCAGATTGAGGCAATCCAACGCTTTGCCGTTTCTTACATCTATAAGCCGGTTATTATTGACAATTTGGTGGCCCGTATTTCAGCGATTTTCCGAGGTCGGGACTTTATCGACCAACACTGTAGTCAGATGAAGGTTCCAACGTCTTATCGCAATCTGCGTATGGATGTAGAACATCATACCGTTTATCGTGGCGAAGAGATGATTGCTCTGACCCGTCGTGAGTATGACCTCTTGGCTACTCTTATGGGAAGCAAGAAAGTTCTGACTCGTGAGCAGTTATTGGAAAGTGTTTGGAAGTATGAAAGTGCGACCGAAACAAATATCGTGGATGTCTATATCCGTTATCTACGTAGCAAGCTTGATGTAAAAGGTCAAAAAAGCTACATTAAAACCGTGCGTGGTGTCGGTTACACCATGCAAGAATAGAAAATAGGTTAGGTGAACTCAGTTGTAATCATGCAACTGAGTTTATCAATTTCTTTCTTGAGTCTTTTTCCTAGTTTGCTTAAAAGTTTTATTTTAGCACTGAGCGATTGTGAAGGAAACAATCGCTTTTTTTGTGAAAATATAATAAAATAGATAGGAGAGAATAAATACTTGTATGAAAAAATAAGACGGCTTTTTCGTCTAGTAAAAGGAAAAAATGACAAAAAAAGTTGGTGTCGGTCAGGCACATAGTAAGATTATTTTAATAGGAGAGCATGCGGTCGTTTACGGCTATCCTGCCATTTCCCTGCCTCTTTTGGAGGTGGAAGTGACTTGTAAGGTAGTTCCTGCAGCGAGTCCATGGCGTCTCTATGAGGAAGATACCTTGTCCATGGCAGTTTATGCTTCGCTGGAGTATTTGGATATCAAAGAAGCCTGTATTCGCTGTGAGATTGACTCGGCTATCCCTGAAAAACGGGGAATGGGTTCGTCAGCCGCTATCAGCATAGCAGCCATTCGTGCAGTATTTGACTACTATGAGGCTGATGTGCCTCATGATGTACTAGAAATCTTGGTCAATCGGGCTGAGATGATTGCCCATATGAATCCAAGTGGTTTGGATGCTAAAACCTGTCTCAGTGACCAACCTATTCGCTTTATTAAGAATGTAGGATTTACAGAGCTTGAGATGGATCTATCAGCCTATTTGGTGATTGCCGACACGGGCGTTTATGGTCATACTCGTGAAGCCATCCAAGTGGTTCAGAGCAAGGGGAAGGATGCCCTACCGTTTTTACATGCCTTGGGAGAATTGACCCAGCAGGCAGAGGATGCGATTTCACGAAAAGATGCTGAAGGGCTGGGGAAAATCCTCAGTCAAGCACATTTACATTTAAAAGAAATTGGTGTCAGTAGCCCTGAGGCAGACTCTTTGGTTGAAACGGCTCTTAGTCATGGTGCTCTGGGTGCCAAGATGAGCGGTGGTGGCCTTGGAGGCTGTATTATCGCCTTGGTAGCCAATCTGGACCAAGCACAAGAACTAGCAGAAAGATTAGAAGAGAAAGGAGCTGTTCAGACATGGATAGAGAGCCTGTAACAGTACGTTCTTACGCAAATATTGCTATTATCAAATATTGGGGAAAGAAAAAAGAAAAAGAGATGGTGCCTGCTACTAGCAGCATCTCTCTGACTTTGGAAAACATGTACACAGAGACGGCCCTGTTGCCTCTACCGACGGATGCGACTGCTGATGTCTTTTACATCAATGGTCAGCTACAGAGTGAGGCGGAGCATGTCAAGATGAGCAAGATTATTGACCGTTACCGTCCAGCTGGTGAGGGCTTTGTTCGAATTGATACTCAAAATAATATGCCTACGGCAGCGGGCTTGTCATCAAGTTCTAGTGGTTTGTCTGCCTTGGTCAAGGCTTGTAATGCTTATTTCAAGCTTGGATTGACTCGGAGCCAGTTGGCACAGGAGGCTAAGTTTGCCTCAGGCTCTTCCTCTCGGAGTTTTTATGGACCACTAGGTGCTTGGGATAAGGATAGCGGAGAAATTTACCCTGTAGAGACAGACTTGAAACTAGCTATGATTATGTTGGTACTAGAGGACAAGAAAAAACCAATCTCTAGTCGTGATGGGATGAAACTTTGTGTGGAGACATCGACGACCTTTGATGACTGGGTCCGTCAGTCTGAGAAAGACTATCAGGATATGCTGGTTTATCTCAAGGAAAATGACTTTGCCAAGGTTGGGGAGTTAACGGAGGAAAA
The DNA here is from genome assembly GCF_042436615.2 of Streptococcus bovismuti. Classification (GTDB taxonomy): domain Bacteria; phylum Bacillota; class Bacilli; order Lactobacillales; family Streptococcaceae; genus Streptococcus. The sequence goes on from NZ_JBHMFR020000004.1 coordinate 12,021, forward strand.
TGCTCTGGCTATGCACGCTACGACCAAAACAGCATCACCAGCCTTTTCTTATCTGACGGATGCAAGCTATGAAGCCATGGACTTTGTCCGCCAGCTTCGTGAGCAAGGAGAAGCTTGCTACTTTACCATGGATGCTGGTCCCAATGTCAAGGTTCTCTGTCAGGAGAAAGACTTGGAGCATTTATCAGAAATCTTCGGTCAGCGTTATCGCTTGATTGTGTCAAAAACAAAGGATTTGAGCCAAGATGATTGCTGTTAAAACTTGCGGAAAACTCTATTGGGCAGGGGAATATGCTATTTTAGAGCCAGGGCAGTTGGCCTTGATAAAGGCCATTCCCATCTATATGAAGGCTGAGATTACTTTTTCTGATAGTTATCGTATCTATTCGGATATGTTTGATTTCGCAGCGGATTTGACGCCAAATCCTGACTATAGCTTGATTCAAGAAACAATTGCTTTAGTGGAAGATTTCCTCGTTTATCGTGGGGAGACCTTGCGACCTTTTTCTTTGGAAATCCGAGGAAAAATGGAACGAGAAGGGAAAAAGTTTGGTCTGGGTTCTAGTGGCAGCGTCGTTGTCTTGGTTGTCAAGGCTTTGCTGGCTCTGTATAAGCTTTTGGTTGATCAGGAGCTCTTGTTCAAGCTGGCTAGCGCGGTCTTGCTCAAGCGAGGAGACAATGGTTCTATGGGAGACCTTGCCTGCATTGTAGCAGAGGGTTTGGTTGTCTACCAGTCATTTGATCGCCAGAAGGTAGCTGATTGGTTGGAAGAAGAAAACTTGGAGACAGTTCTGGAGCGTGATTGGGGCTTTTCAATTTCGCAAGTGAAACCAACTTTAGAATGTGATTTCCTAGTGGGATGGACCAAGGAAGTGGCTGTATCAAGTCACATGGTCCAGCAAATCAAGCAAAATATCAATCAGAATTTTTTAACTTCCTCAAAAGAAACGGTGGCTTCTTTAGTAGAAGCCTTGGAGCAGGGGAAAGTAGAAAAAAGCATCGAGCAAGTAGAAGTAGCCAGCAAGCTCTTAGAAGGCTTGAGCGCAGATATTTACACGCCTTCGCTTAGACAGCTGAAAGGGGCCAGTCAAGATTTGCAGGCCGTTGCTAAGAGTAGCGGCGCTGGTGGTGGTGATTGTGGTATTGCCTTGAGTTTTGATGAGCAATCAACTGAAACCCTAAAAAACCGATGGGCCGATCTGGGGATTGAGCTCTTATACCAAGAAAGGATAGGACATGACGACAAATCGTAAAGATGAGCATATCCGCTATGCCCTTGAGCAGAAAAGTTCCTATAATAGCTTTGATGAGGTGGAGTTGATTCATTCTTCCCTGCCTCTTTATGACCTGGGTGAGATTGATTTGTCTACAGAATTTGCGGGTCGAAAGTGGGACTTTCCTTTTTATATCAATGCTATGACGGGTGGAAGCGATAAGGGAAGAGAAATCAATCAAAAGCTGGCTCAAGTGGCGGAAGCCTGTGGTATTTTATTTGTAACGGGTTCTTATAGCGCAGCCCTCAAAGATCCAACAGATGACTCTTTTTCTGTCAAATCTAGCCATCCCAATCTCCTTCTTGGAACCAATATTGGATTGGATAAGCCGGTTGAACTTGGTTTGCAGACTGTGACAGAGATGAATCCTTTACTTTTACAAGTGCATGTCAATGTCATGCAGGAGTTGCTCATGCCTGAGGGAGAAAGAAGGTTCAGAAGCTGGCAATCGCATCTAGCAGATTATAGCAAGCAAATCCCCGTCCCTATTGTTCTCAAGGAAGTAGGCTTTGGAATGGATGCCAAGACCATCGAAAGAGCCTATGAACTGGGTGTTCGTACAGTGGATCTATCAGGTCGTGGCGGTACCAGCTTTGCCTATATTGAAAATCGTCGCAGTGGTCAACGTGACTACCTCAATCAATGGGGCCAGTCTACCATGCAAGCCCTTCTCAATGCCCAAGACTGGAAAGACAAGGTCGAACTCTTGGTCAGTGGAGGCGTTCGGAATCCGCTGGATATGATTAAGTGCTTGGTCTTTGGTGCCAAGGCTGTGGGACTGTCACGTACCGTTCTGGAATTGGTTGAAAGCTACACAGTCGAAGAAGTAATTGGCATTGTCCAAGGCTGGAAAGTAGATCTACGCTTAATCATGTGTGCTCTGAACTGTGCCACTATAGCAGATCTGCAAAACGTAGACTACCTTCTCTACGGAAAATTAAAAGAAGCAAAGGATCAGATGAAAAAGGCGTAACCAGCGCCTTTTTTCCATCCTCAGACTGAGGTGACTTTTTTGAATTGTGATAAAATAGAAGGGAGAGGATGAACCTATGAGAAAATTTAAAATCTTTTTATTTATCGAAGCCTGTCTTTTGACAGGAGCTCTGATTTTGATGGTATCAGAGCATTTTTCGCGTTTTCTGCTGATTTTATTCCTCTTTTTGCTTTTGATTCGCTATTACACTGGTAAAGATGGCAATAACCTTCTCTTAGTAGTGGCAACCATTCTCTTCTTTTTCATCGTCATGCTCAATCCTTTTGTGATTCTAGCTATTTTTGTTGCGGTTATTTATAGCCTCTTTCTTCTTTATCCGATGATGAACCAGGAAAAAGAACAGACCGATTTGATTTTTGAAGAGGTGGTGATGGTTAAGAAGGAGAAAAATCGTTGGTTTGGAAATCTCCATCATTTTTCAAGCTACCAGACTTGCCAGTTTGATGATATCAATCTCTTTCGCCTTATGGGTAAGGACACCATTCATCTGGAGAGGGTCATCCTAACCAATCATGATAATGTCATTATCCTCAGAAAGATGGTAGGAACGACCAAAATCATTGTACCTGTAGATGTGGAAGTCAGTCTCAGCGTCAACTGTCTCTATGGTGATTTAACTTTTTTCAACCAGCCCAAGCGATCCCTCCGAAATGAACACTATCATCAAGAAACCAAAGACTATCTCAAGAGTAACAAGAGTGTCAAGATTTTCTTGACCACTATGATTGGAGATGTGGAGGTGGTCAGAGGATGAAAAAACAAGCTTATGTAATCATTGCTCTTACCTCCATCCTGTTTGTCTTATTTTTCTCCCACAGTTTACTGGAAATTCTTGATTTTGACTGGTCTATTTTCCTGCAGGATGTCGAAAAAACAGAAAAATTTATCTTTTTATTGTTGGTTTTCAGCATGTCCATGACCTTTCTCTTAGCCCTGTTTTGGAGAGGTATCGAAGAGCTTTCTCTAAGAAAAATGCATACTAATCTCAAGCGTTTGTTGGCAGGGCAAGAAGTGGTTCAGGTTGCAGATCCAGATTTGGATGCCAGTTTCAAGTCCTTGTCTGGCAAACTTAACCTTTTGACAGAAGCACTTCAAAAGGCTGAAAATCAAAGTCTTGCTCAGGAAGAGGAAATCATTGAGAAGGAACGGAAGCGACTTGCTCGGGATTTGCACGATACAGTTAGTCAGGAGTTGTTTGCGGCTCACATGATTTTATCAGGTATCAGTCAGCAGACTTTGAAATTGGATAGAGAAAAGATGCAGATCCAGCTGCAGAGTGTCACAGCTATTTTAGAAACCGCCCAGAAGGATTTGCGGGTCTTGCTCTTGCATTTGAGACCAGTTGAACTGGAGCAAAAGAGTCTGGTTGAGGGAATTCAAATTCTCTTAAAAGAGCTTGAGGACAAGAGTGATCTCAAGGTTAGTTTCAAGCAAAATGTAACGAAATTGCCTAAGAAAATCGAGGAGCATATCTTCCGCATCCTGCAAGAGTTGATTAGCAATACCCTCCGTCATGCCCAGGCATCTTGTCTGGATGTTTACCTCTATCAGACAGATTTTGAATTGCAGCTGAAGGTGGTAGACAATGGGATTGGTTTCCAGTTGGGGAATTTAGATGACCTGAGTTATGGACTCCGCAATATCAAGGAGCGGGTTGAAGATATGGCAGGGACGGTTCAGTTATTAACAGCTCCCAAGCAAGGACTGGCAGTTGATATCCGTATTCCCCTGTTAGATGAGGAATGATGAAGGAGTAAAGATGAAAATTTTACTAGTAGATGACCATGAAATGGTTCGATTGGGCTTGAAAAGCTACTTTGACCTCCAAGACGATGTAGAAGTTGTGGGCGAGGCGTCCAACGGGTCTCAAGGCATTGATTTAGCCTTGGAATTACGTCCAGATGTCATTGTCATGGATATTGTCATGCCTGAGATGAATGGGATTGATGCGACCTTGGCTATCCTCAAAGAATGGCCTGAAGCCAAGATTTTGATTGTGACTTCGTACTTGGACAATGAAAAAATCATGCCTGTCTTAAATGCCGGTGCTCGGGGCTATATGCTCAAGACTTCTAGTGCAGATGAATTGCTACACGCTGTTCGTAAGGTGTCTGCTGGTGAGTTGGCTATTGAACAAGAGGTCAGCAAGAAGGTCGAATACCACCGCAATCACATAGAACTACATGAGGACTTGACTGCGCGTGAGCGAGATGTTCTCCAACTCATCGCTAAAGGATATGAAAATCAGCGTATCGCTGATGAACTTTTTATCTCTCTCAAGACGGTCAAGACTCATGTGTCCAATATCCTTGCCAAACTTGAAGTCAGCGATCGTACCCAGGCTGCAGTCTATGCCTTTCAGCACCACTTAGTGGGGCATGAGGAGTTCTAACAGATATGCAAAAATAATATTGGAGAAATGGCTGGGTTGAGTATCAAAGAAGTGAGTAAATACCTCTAGCACAATAAAATATTTTTTTCACAATATTTTTATGTTATTTATTGACATTCATTTTATAGAGGAGTAGAATAGAGTTATAAAAAGATAAAACAATATATTAAATATAAGAATGATATATAAAATCCAAAAGGAGGTTACAGGTATGTCTCCGTAAATTATCAAAATAAGGTCACTAGAGCGTTAAGGAATTTTGAAGAAAGGATTTTTGTCATGAAAAAATATATTACTTATGCAGCTTTATTACTTACTTCAGGAGCTTTGTTATCAACTACTTATGTAGTTAATGCAGAAACTACAACGTCTACCACTAAAGTGACTACATCACAAACAACTTCACAGTATACAAGCGAAAAAGAAGCAATTGATCAACTTGTTAAAGAAGGTAAAATTAAGGTTGAAGATGCAGAACAAGTTAAGTTGGTAGGATTTTCTCCTAGAGAATTAACGCAAGTAGAAGGCGATCAAGAAAAAATAGCATTTAATCAAAATAGAGATGATAAAGGAACCTGGATGCAAACAGATGGCCGCTGGTGGTTCAAATATACTTCAGGTGGGTATGCTAAACATTGGGAATGGTTAGATAAGAAATGGTATTATTTTGATGATCAAGGTTGGATGAAATCAAATGAGTGGATTAACCCAGATGGTAATTGGTACTATCTTTCAAATGATGGAGCTATGCTAACCGATTACAATAGAGTTAATGGAAAACCTTATTTCTTTAGATCTAACGGCGTTTTGGTAGAAAATAAAGGTCAGGCAATTGCTGAGTATGCAGAGACATTTGTAGATAAAATCCCATATGTTGGGGGTTGGGCAGACTTGAATAAGGGTGTAGATTGCTCAGGATTTACACATGCCATATATAAAAATTTTGACATTGATTTAGGAACTACTACTGGAACTCAATTTAATCAAGGAATTGATGTAACTGGTCGTGAAAAACCTGGAGACTTAATTTTCTTTAATAATCTTGCGCATGTGGGAATTAATATTGGCGGTAACCAAGTGGTCCACGCAAATTCTGTAAGAAAATTTGTAAACATAACTAACAATGAATACATTGGATCTATTGACGGAGCTAGACGAGTTTGGTAACAATAAAATTTAAATGTCATAAATAATTTGTTACTAATTGGAGGAAATGGCTATGAAAAAATCTAAACTACTTACACTTGGTTTGCTTGTAGGTGCTGGTCTACTATTGTCTATCAATCAAGTACAGGCTGCAGATACTTGGGTTAAAAATGGTGCTGACTGGAATCTTTCACAAGATGGCAGTTTCGCTAAAAACAAATGGGTACAAAACGCAGGTTCTTGGTACCACTTTGACGGTTCTGGTAAAATGCAGACAGGCTGGCTCAAAGATGGGAATACATGGTATTCGCTCGCAGACAGTGGCGCTATGCGTACTGGCTGGTACAAGGAAGGTAGCACCTGGTACTCACTCGCAAATAGTGGTGCTATGCGCACAGGTTGGTACAAAGAAGGATCTACATGGTATTACCTCAAAGACAGTGGCGCTATGGCAACAGGATGGGCAACTGCAAATGGTCAATGGTCTTACTTTGAAAAATCAGGTGCTATGGTAGCAGATAGAGCTGTTCCAGCAAGCGATGGGGAAAGTTATGTCATTGGTAAGGATGGTTATATGTTAACCAAACTCCCAAGTCAGGTTGAACAAGATCCTTTTGATGATACAGTTATTACAGATATCGTTACTTTGTCTGATGGTTATGACTATCACCTTGTTCATAAGAAAGATGGAGTTGTTATCGAAAAGAATGCCTGGTATATCAAACCTATTGTTGAACGTTTTTCTTATCAAAAGATTGGCGATATAAAACGAAATACTTTAGATGCAATTACTGATAATAAAAAACCAGGGGAAGAAATTGATCCTAAAGCTGTCATAAAGAATTTCCAAAACTTACCAAATAAGTATTACTTTGGAGCAGATGGACGTAAGGTTGCGAATCTACCAGAATTTACTACTCACTTCCCTATTCAAAAAGTTGGGTCTGAACTTTATCTTAAAAACTCAAGTCCAGTTATTAGTCTAGACTCATCTGGATTGACAATTAATGACAATAAACTTTATCTAAGAGGTGCCAATGATCAACTTGTAACTGGATATTTTACAATGTTTATGGACGGATTATTATCTAAAGATCACCATATTTTGGGCTATGCAGATGAATCTGGTGAAATCGTGAAGATGAAAGTTTTGCCTAATGATTTCCGTGATTATATTGAAAAAGGAATTTCCGGTTTTTATGGAGAAACTGTTCGATACGACAGTTCAACAGGAAATGTTTCTGTTGTTAAGTAAGACAAAACGAATCGCCTAATGAGGGATGTGTGGGCGATTCGTTTTTTACTGTAATCAGCCATCACTAAACATCTTTTATAAAATTATATTCGAAACCTAAAGAAAACTAAGAAGAAACTGTACCTTTCCTATCGTTGAAAAGCGCATTCATTACTTGAAAAAAGTCGTCCATTTATGTTATAATAGACTGTATTTAAAAAATTTTAAGGAGAAATGACAGAATGTCTGTATCATTTGAAAACAAAGAAACAAACCGTGGTGTCTTGACTTTCACTATCTCTCAAGACCAAATCAAACCAGAATTGGACCGTGTCTTCAACTCAGTGAAGAAATCTCTTAATGTTCCAGGTTTCCGTAAAGGTCATCTTCCACGTCCTATCTTTGACAAAAAATTTGGTGAAGAGTCACTTTACCAAGACGTTATGAACGCTCTTTTGCCAAACGCTTATGAAGTAGCTGTAAAAGAAGCTGGTCTTGAAGTTGTTGCTCAACCAAAAATTGATGTAACTTCAATGGAAAAAGGTCAAGATTGGGTTATCACTGCTGAAGTTGTTACAAAACCTGAAGTAAAATTGGGTGACTACAAAAACCTTGAAGTATCAGTAGATGTAGAAAAAGAAGTAACTGATGCTGATGTTGAAGAGCGTATTGAACGCGAACGCAACAACTTGGCTGAATTGGTTATCAAAGAAGCTGCTGCTGAAAACGGCGACACTGTTGTCATCGACTTCGTTGGTTCTATCGATGGTGTTGAATTTGACGGTGGAAAAGGTGAAAACTTCTCACTTGGACTTGGTTCAGGTCAATTCATCCCTGGTTTCGAAGACCAATTGGTAGGTCACTCAGCTGGTGAAACCGTTGATGTTATCGTAACATTCCCAGAAGACTACCAAGCAGAAGACCTTGCAGGCAAAGAAGCTAAATTCGTAACAACTATCCACGAAGTAAAAGCTAAAGAAGTTCCAGCTCTTGACGATGAGCTTGCAAAAGACATCGACGAAGAAGTTGAAACACTTGCTGAATTGAAAGAAAAATACCGCAAAGAATTGGCTGCTGCTAAAGAAGAAGCATACAAAGATGCAGTTGAAGGTGCAGCAATCGATAAAGCTGTAGAAAACGCTGAAATCGTAGAACTTCCAGAAGAAATGATTCATGAAGAAGTTCACCGCTCAGTAAACGAATTCCTTGGAAACTTGCAACGTCAAGGCATCAACCCTGACATGTACTTCCAAATCACTGGAACTACTCAAGAAGACCTTCACAATCAATACCAAGCAGAAGCTGAGTCACGTACTAAGACTAACCTTGTTATCGAAGCAGTTGCGAAAGCTGAAGGATTTGACGCTTCAGAAGAAGAAATCCAAAAAGAAATCGAGCAATTAGCTGCAGACTACAACATGGAAGTTGCACAAGTACAAAGCTTACTTTCAGCTGATATGTTGAAACACGACATCACAATCAAAAAAGCTGTTGAATTGATCACAAGCACAGCGACAGTTAAATAATCTTAATAAACAAAAAGCCCACCTGAATTGGTGGGTTTTCTTGTGCACTATTTTCCAAAAATCTCTTTGAGGTCTGCGTCTGTAATTCCAATCATGGCTGGGATGCTGTCCCAGTTTTCTTCTGTCAGGATGTAGGATTGTTCAGAGGTACTTGATGTAGCTGTTTCAGAGACAGCTGGTTGCTTTTCTTCAACATTTTCCAATAAATCACTGAAGCGTTCAATCAGATAGGTTTTTCGGGCAGTTCCGATATGTTGGGTAGCATAATCAAAGGCCTGTAATTCGCCTAGTAAGATAAGCTTGCTTTTGGCGCGTGTAATGGCTGTGTAGATGAGATTGCGCTCCAGCATACGCCTGCTAGCACTGGTGATAGGTAGGATAACAACAGGGAACTCACTTCCCTGCGATTTATGGATACTCATGGCATATGCCAAGCGAATCTTGTACCATTCGTTACGTGGGTAAGAGACTTCGTTGCCGTCAAAATCAATGACAATCTCGTCTTGTTTCGACTCGGTGTATTTACCAGGAATCAGGTCTGTGATGGCTCCTAAATCTCCATTAAAGACATTAATTTCAGCATCATTGACCAGGTGAATGACCTTGTCGCCCTTACGATAATGGCACTGGGGAGCTTCAAAACTAAGTTGGTCTTTTTGTGGTGGGTTAAGGAGGTCTTGCATGAGCTGGTTGATGGCATCAATCCCTGCCGTCCCTCTGTACATGGGAGCCAGAACTTGGATATCACGGGCAGGAATACCACTTCTGAGGGCAGCGCCTAAGATTTTTTCAATCGTAGCTGGAATATGGCCACTAGCAATTTCAAAGTAGGAACGGTCTGCTTTTTTCTGGGTGAAATCAGCTGGCAAGATTCCCTGTCGAATTTGACTAGCTAGGGTGACGATGGTTGATTCTTCGCTTTGTCGGTAAATTTTTTCCAAGCGAGTCTGAGGAATCAAGGAAATATGAAGCAGATCAGCTAGAACTTGACCGGGACTGACAGACGGTAGCTGATCGCTGTCGCCCACGATGAGGATTTTACTGTTAGAAGAGATGTTGGAGAAGAGTTGGTTGGCCAGCCAAGTGTCCACCATGGAGAATTCATCCACGATAATAAAGTCAGCATCTAGATAATCTTCCAGATGACTGGTATCATCGTCGCCTGTCATTCCTAAGTGGCGGTGTATGGTCGCGCTAGGCAAGCCTGTTAATTCGTTCATGCGTCGAGCTGCTCGTCCAGTTGGAGCGGCAAGAAGAATGGGCAGGTTGCTTTTTTTCCTGAGGTCAAGTCCTTCTAAAAGGGCGTAAACAGCGATGATCCCATTGATAACAGTTGTCTTACCAGTACCGGGCCCACCTGTCAGGATAAAGACCTTGTTCTGGATAGCGTCGCAGATAGCTTGTTTTTGAATGCTATCATACTCAATCCCTAGTTCTTGCTCGACAGTAGTGATATGTTTTTGAATAGTTTCTAAATCTTGGCTCTTCTGTTTTCCTTTTTCAAGGATACGAACCAAGTGACTGCGGATGCCTTCCTCAGCGAAAAAGAGGCTATTATCAAAGATTTTGGTATCAATTTGCTGAACCTTGTCTTCTTCGATTAGGTAGGAGAGTTCTTGGGCCACTTGGCTGGGGTCCAGTTCCACGGGACGGGAAGACTCAAGGAGAGTAAGGGTTTGTTCTAGCAAATCTCGTGCTTCAACATAGGTATCCCCTGTTTCCATACAGGCCTGAAAAAGACTGTGAACTAGACCGGCACGGAAGCGTTCAGGAGCCTGACTTTCGATGCCAAGTTCCTCCGCTAGTTGGTCAGCAATAGTAAAGCCCAAGCCCTTGATATCCTCAACCAGTTGGTAGGGATAATTTTCAACCACATCAAGGGTTTCTTCCTTGTAAAAGTCTTGAATCTGAAAGGCTAATTTATTGGGAATGCCGTAGTTGGCTAGTTTGGCTAAAACCATCTCTGTTCCATAGTTGAGACGAAGAGTGGAGACGAAAGCCTCACGATTTTTGGCAGAGAGCCCTGCAATGCCTTCTAGCTTTTCTGGGTGTTGCAGAATTTCGTCAATGGTATTATCACCATAGGTGTCCACGATTTTTTGAGCTGTCTTGAGACCAATTCCCTTGAAATGGCTACTGGAGAAGTATTTAACCAGACCCTTGCTAGTTGGTTTTGCACGTTCATAACGGCTGATTTGCAGTTGTTCCCCATACTTGGAGTGCTGGACAATTTGCCCCCAAAAAGTGTAGTCTTCGCCCTCAATTACATCAGCCATGGTGCCGGTGACAATGATTTCAAAATCATCAAAATCTTCTGCGTCCGTATCTTCGATTTCTAGGAGGAGGATACGATAAAAATTGCTGGGATTTTCAAAAATAATCCGTTCAATGGTTCCTGAAAAATAAACTTCCATAAAATTCCTTTGCATGAATAGGTGAGAGTTGGGATTGTTTTTATTTTATACTCTTCGAAAATATCTTCAAACCACGTCAGCTTCCATCTGCAACCTCAAAACAGTATTTTGAGCAGCCTGCAGCTAGCTTCCTAGTTTGCTCTTTGATTTTCATTGAGTATAACTTTGTTTCTATCCTAGTTAGACTGGGTAGAGAATAATCATCTTCTTACGATAGAAGAAGAGGCTGAGATTTTTGATTCTCGGCCTCTTAGGTTTCTTAAAATGTTCCGATACGGGTAATTGGCCAGAAGCGGAATTTAGCTTCTCCTGTGATATCTTTTGCTTTGAAGGTACCTACGTGGCGGCTGTCGCTCGAAACCAAGCGGTCGTCTCCGAGGAGAAGGTATTCTCCTTCTGGAACAGTAAAGCTAAAGTTGGTATTGTAGTTGACATCAACTGTGAAGGCTTGGGCTTTTTCAGCAATACTTCTAAAGAAAGTTCCTTTATTTCCTTCAAATCCCTTGCCTGAGTATGTGCTTTGGAGTTTGTCCTCCTTGAAGCGTTTGATGTAGTCAGCTAGGTAAGGCTCGTCTGTCTCTTTGTCATTTATGTAAAGTTTATCGTTTTCGTAACGGATGGTGTCGCCAGGCATTCCTATGACACGTTTGACAATGTCCTTATTGCCATCTTCCTCATGGGCCACCACGATATCAAAACGGTCAATAGGGAGGTGTTTGACAACAAAGAGGATTTCACCGTCCGCTAGGGTAGGATCCATGGAATGCCCTTCTACGCGAACATTGCTCCAAAAAAAGATACGACTTAAAGCTAGTAATGACAGAATTAGGAGGAACAATCCCCACTCTTTTAAGAAATTTTTAAATGAATTCATAACTTACCTTTCTAAGCGTTTTTTCGCTTTTTCAGTATTTTTAAAGTGCAGTTTGGCGCAGAAATTGAGTCCCTGCATACCATAGGCTTGTAAAATCTGGCTAGCCACCTTATCAGAAGCCGTTCCAGCTCCACTTGGAAGTTGATAGCCCAGCTCTCGTCCCAGATTTTCAAGATTTTCCAGAAAGAGATCACGCGCAATGATGGAAGAAACTGCGACAGCCAAGTATTTACCCTCAGCCTTTTCTTCCAAGCTGATAGGATTGCTGAAACGATTGGCCTCTTGTGCCAAGTACTTGTCATAATTTTTAGCACTAGTAAAGGCATCAATCACAATTTTCTCAGGCTGAATGCCTTTTTGAAGGAGGAGATAGATAGCCTGATTATGGAGGGCGACCTTAACCGAAACAGCATTGTAGCGGTCTCCGATGACCTCGTTGTACTTGCTTGGTGAAAGAAGCAGTGCCTGGTGCTGGATTTTTTCTTTGAGGATAGGGGCAATCTGACGAATCTTTTGGTCGGTCAGAGTTTTAGAATCCCCCACACCGAGTTTTCGCAAGAAATCGTGCTGGTCAGGTGTGACAAAGGAAGCCACAACTGCAAGCCCACCAAAGTAGGAACCATTTCCAACCTCATCCGTCCCAATCAAAGGAAAATTTTGTCCGCTAGTTTCCTCTACAACTTGATAGCCAAAGAAACTGGCGTATTTCTCAGCTCCTTCACCCTGAAGCAAGACCTTTCCAGAGGTATAGATAGAAACGGTAGCTTGAGGTAGTCGCAAAAAGTAGCGAATATAGGGGTTCTTGCTGGGAGCCAGACTGTTTTGATAGTGTTCAAGAAAAGCCTGAATCTCCTTTTCGCTTGGTGTGAGTGTTATACTTGCCATAGTTTCTATTGTACCATAAAAGCAGGCAAATTTGTAAAAACTGACAAAATTAGCGAATTTTGGTATAATATCGTGAGGTGAATTTTATGGCAAATCTAAATCGATTCAAATTTACATTCGGGAAAAAATCATTAACCTTGACAAGCGAACATGATAACCTTTTTATGGAGGAAATCGCTAAGGTTGCAACAGAAAAATACCAAGCAATTAAAGAACAAATGCCTAGTGCAGACGATGAAACAATCGCTCTTTTGTTGGCAGTCAACTGTTTGTCAACTCAGCTCAGCCGTGAGATTGAATTTGATGATAAGGAGCAAGAATTAGAAGAATTGCGCCACAAGCTTGTGACTTGTAAGCAAGAACAGAGCAAGATTGAGGATTCCTTATGATTTCACTCCTTCTTCTATTGGTCTTGGCTTGGGGATTTTATATCGGCTATCGGAGAGGCCTGCTCTTACAGGTCTATTACCTGATTTCAGCCATGGCATCGGCTTTTGTGGCTGGCCAGTTTTATAAGGGACTTGGAGAGCAATTTCATTTGCTACTTCCTTATGCAAATCCACAGGAAGGTCAGGGAACTTTCTTTTTCCCATCGGATCAACTCTTTCAGTTGGATAAGGTCTTTTACGCAGGAATCGGCTACTTGCTTGTATTTGGGATAGTCTATAGCATCGGTCGTTTGCTTGGTCTCCTCTTACACTTGATTCCTAGTAAAAAATTGGGTGGCAAGTTGTTCCAAGTTTCAGCAGGTATCTTATCCATGTTGGTGACCTTATTTGTCTTGCAGATGGCTTTGACAATCTTGGCGACCATTCCCATGGCAGCTATACAAAATCCTCTTGAAAAGAGTATCGTCGCAAAACACATCATCCAGAGCATACCAGTAACCACTAGTTGGCTCAAACAAATCTGGGTGACAAATTTAATCGGATAAAAAGGGCAGGAATTTTCCTAGCCCTTTGTTTACAGATTGACTCGAATCTATCAGAATGTAAAAAGCTACCACACCTAGACATTCAAAGACAAGGAAATAAAGATGAACAAGAAAATATTAGAAACATTAGAGTTCAATAAGGTCAAGGCCTTGTTTGAACCTCATTTGTTGACCGAGCAGGGCTTGGAGCAATTGAGACAGCTGGCTCCGACTGCCAAAGCAGATAAAATCAAACAGGCTTTTGCTGAGATGAAGGAAATGCAGGCTCTTTTCGTCGAGCAACCGCATTTCACCATTCTCGCAACTAAGGAAATTGCAGGAGTCTGCAAGCGGTTGGAGATGGGAGCGGACCTCAATATCGAGGAGTTCCTACTCTTGAAGCGCGTGCTTCTGTCTAGCCGAGAGCTGCAAAGTTTTTATGACAATCTGGAAAATGTCAGCTTGGAAGAATTAGCCATTTGGTTTGAGAAATTACACGATTTTCCGCAATTACAAGGAAATCTCCAAGCCTTTAATGATGCAGGTTTCATTGAAAATTTTGCCAGTGAAGAATTGGCGCGCATCCGTCGGAAAATCCATGATAGCGAGAGTCAGGTACGCGATGTTTTACAGGACCTGCTCAAGCAAAAAGCGCAGATGTTGACAGAAGGAATTGTTGCTAGCAGAAATGGCCGTCAGGTTTTACCAGTCAAAAACACCTACCGCAATAAGATTGCAGGTGTCGTTCATGATATTTCTGCTAGTGGAAATACCGTCTACATCGAACCCCGTGAGGTGGTCAAACTGAGCGAAGAAATTGCTAGTTTACGAGCAGATGAGCGCTATGAAATGCTTCGCATTCTCCAAGAAATTTCTGAGCGTGTTCGCCCTCATGCGGCTGAGATTGCCAATGATGCTTGGATTATCGGCCATCTGGACTTGATTCGTGCCAAGGTCCGCTTTATCCAAGAAAGACAAGCAGTCGTACCTCAGCTGTCAGAAAATCAAGAAATTCAACTGCTCCATGTCTGCCATCCTCTGGTCAAAAATGCCGTCGCAAATGATGTCCATTTTGGCCAAGATTTAACAGCTATTGTCATTACAGGCCCCAATACAGGTGGGAAGACCATCATGCTCAAAACTCTGGGTTTGACACAGGTTATGGCCCAGTCTGGTTTGCCGATTTTAGCAGACAAGGGAAGTCGTGTTGGTATCTTTGAAGAAATCTTTGCCGATATTGGCGATGAGCAGTCTATTGAGCAGAGTTTGTCTACCTTCTCTAGCCACATGACTAATATTGTGGATATTCTTGGCAAGGTCAACCAACATTCACTCCTACTCTTGGATGAGTTGGGGGCTGGTACCGACCCTCAAGAGGGAGCCGCCCTCGCTATGGCTATTCTGGAGGACCTTCGCCTACGTCAAGTCAAGACCATGGCTACGACCCACTATCCAGAACTTAAGGCCTATGGTATTGAGACAGCCTTTGTGCAAAATGCCAGCATGGAGTTTGATACTGCAACTCTTCGCCCGACCTATCGCTTTATGCAGGGTGTTCCTGGCCGAAGCAATGCCTTCGAAATCGCTAAACGTTTAGGACTATCTGAGGTTATCGTGGGGGATGCCAGCCAGCAGGTCGATCAGGACAATGATGTCAACCGAATCATTGAACAACTGGAAGAGCAGACACTGGAAAGTCGCAAACGCTTGGACAATATCCGTGAGGTGGAGCAAGAAAATCTCAAGATGAACCGTGCTCTCAAAAAACTTTACAACGAGCTCAATCGTGAAAAGGAAACCGAGCTTAATAAGGCGCGTGAACAGGCTGCTGAGATTGTGGACATGGCTCTAAGTGAGAGTGACCAGATTCTCAAAAATCTCCACAGCAAATCTCAACTCAAACCCCACGAAATCATTGAAGCCAAGGCCAAACTGAAAAAATTAGCTCCTGAAAAAGTAGATTTGTCTAAAAATAAGGTTCTTCAAAAGTCCAAGAAAAAACGTGCTCCAAAGGTGGGAGATGATATCGTTGTTCTCAGTTATGGACAGCGTGGTACCTTGACCAGTCAACTTAAGGATGGTCGCTGGGAAGCACAAGTCGGTTTAATCAAGATGACCTTGGAAGAAAAAGAATTTGACCTCGTTCAAGCCCAGCAAGAAAAGCAGGTCAAGAAGAAACAGGTCAATGTTGTGAAACGAACATCTGGCAGAGGACCGCAAGCAAGACTAGATCTTCGAGGTAAACGTTATGAAGAAGCTATGAATGAGCTAGATGCCTTTATCGACCAAGCCCTGCTTAACAATATGGCCCAAGTTGATATCATCCATGGTATCGGAACAGGTGTCATCCGTGAAGGTGTCACCAAATACCTACAAAGAAACAAACATGTCAAGAGTTTTGGCTATGCCCCACAAAATGCTGGAGGGAGTGGCGCAACTATTGTGACCTTTAAAGGATAGCAGTATTCTGGACTTTATAAAGTAAAAACTGTTGAACTAATTTTTACTAATAAACACATTGACAAAAGCCAACATTTTTTGTAAAATAAGAATCAATTAAATACCAACACCGAATGAAGTTTAATAGAAGTGGAGAATCGTTTGATTTTCCATGACTGTAAATGGACGGAACTCTGGAGAGACCGTAAAGGCACCGAAGGGGCAAGGCAGGCAACTGCTCAAACTCTCAGGTAAAAGGACAGAGCTAGGATAGACCGCTTTTTAGCATTTATCTAAGCATTCCAGAGTACATGTATCTTGCATGTGCTCTTTCTTTTGGGGTTGAAAAGATAGGAGAAGGAAATGTTAGAATTGCTTAAATCAATTGATGCTTTTGCTTGGGGCCCACCCCTCTTGATTTTATTGGTCGGAACGGGGATTTACCTAACTGCTCGTTTAGGACTCTTGCAGGTTTTGCGTCTGCCCAAGGCCTTTCAACTCATTTTTACTAAGGACAAGGGGCATGGCGATGTATCCAGCTTTGCGGCCTTGTGTACAGCCCTCGCAGCGACAGTTGGTACGGGAAATATTATCGGGGTGGCGACGGCTATCAAGGTCGGTGGCCCAGGAGCCCTCTTTTGGATGTGGATGGCTGCTTTCTTTGGGATGGCTACCAAGTATGCGGAAGGACTCTTGGCTATCAAATACCGCACCAAGGATGATCATGGTGCAGTAGCGGGAGGTCCTATGCACTATATTCTTCTAGGGATGGGAGAAAAGTGGCGTCCCCTTGCCATCTTCTTTGCCCTGGCAGGTGTGCTAGTAGCTTTGTTGGGAATCGGGACCTTTACCCAAGTTAACTCGATTACTGAATCTATCCAGAATACAACGACTATTTCGCCAGCTATCACGGCTCTTGTGTTGTCTGTTTTTGTAGCGATTGCAGTCTTTGGTGGACTCAAGTCCATTTCAAAGGTTTCAACTACTGTTGTTCCTTTTATGGCTATCATTTATATTTTGGGAACTCTTACAGTTATTTTCCTTAATATAGGGAAAATTCCTGGCACAATCGCTTTAATCTTGACATCAGCTTTTAGTCCTGTTGCTGCAGTAGGTGGATTTGCCGGTGCTAGCATTCGGATGGCTATCCAAAATGGTGTGGCGCGTGGTGTGTTCTCAAATGAATCTGGTCTGGGTTCTGCTCCCATTGCAGCTGCTGCAGCTAAGACAAATGAACCAGTAGAGCAAGGCTTGATTTCCATGACAGGAACCTTTATTGATACTCTTATTATCTGTACTTTGACTGGTTTGACCATCTTGGTGACTGGGGTTTGGAGTGGTGACTTAAATGGGGTTGCCCTGACTCAGTCAGCCTTCTCAACAGTCTTTTCACACTTTGGGCCTGCCCTCCTGACCATCTTCCTTGTACTCTTTGCCTTTACGACAATTCTAGGTTGGAACTACTACGGGGAACGTTGTTTTGAGTTCCTATTTGGGGTTCGCTTTATCTGGCTTTACCGTGTGGTCTTTGTGCTCATGGTCTTGTTGGGAGGATTTATCGAGTTGGATATGGTTTGGATTATCGCGGATATCGTGAATGCCTTAATGGCTCTACCAAACTTGATTGCTCTCTTAGTTTTGTCGCCAGTCGTTATTGCTGAAACTAAAAAGTATTTTAATAAATAATGAACTCACACAGCTCGTGTGAGTTTTTTGCTTTCATAAAAAATTTCTATCAATGCAATTTAAAATATATATTATACACGGTATAGAATCTGTGATAGACTAGATTTTAACAAAATGAAAAGAGGTTTTATGATGACAACATTTACCATCCATACAGTAGAATCAGCACCAGCAGAAGTGAAAGAAGTTCTAGAAACAGTACAAAAAGATAACAATGGCTATATTCCCAATCTAATCGGTCTCTTGGCTAATGCACCGACTGCTTTAGAGGCTTACCGTACTGTCGGAGCTATCAACCGTCGCAACAGCCTGACACCCGTTGAGCGTGAAGTGGTGCAAATCACGGCAGCCGTGACCAATGGTTGTGCCTTCTGCGTCGCAGGTCACACAGCCTTTTCAATCAAACAAATCCAGATGAATGATGATCTTCTGCAAGCCCTCCGCAATCGTACTCCAATTGAAACAGATCCTAAATTGGACACCCTAGCTAAGTTTACCTTGGCGGTTATCAATACCAAGGGACGTGTGGGAGATGAAGCCTTGGCTGAGTTTCTAGAAGCTGGCTACACCCAACAAAATGCCTTGGATGTGGTTCTTGGTGTCAGCCTAGCAAGCCTCTGTAACTATGCCAATAATCTAGCTAATACCCCAATTAACCCAGAATTGCAACCTTATGCTTAATCATTATCTGAGTAAAAAATGAAGTCTGAAATAATTGGACTTCGTTTTTTTAGTCCTCATTTAAGCGCTTTTATGCTATACTGAAACTAACATGATTATTGGAGGTTAGGATGAAAAAACTCCCCTTGGTATTTTCTGGTTGTTTGCTAGGTTTGGCAGGAGCTGGAAACCTTATTTTAGATACGTTGCCGGTTCTGTCCCATCTGTTTAGTCTGACAGGTTTGGTTTTGTGGACTTACTTTCTAATGCTGCATCTCTTTAATTGGAAGGAAATCAAGCAAGAATTGACCAAGCCTCCTCTTTTGTCAGGGATGGCCACTTTTCCTATGGCTGGGATGATTTTATCGACTTATGTCTTTCGAGTCTTCCCTCATCTTCCTTTGGTAGCGCAAGGACTTTGGTGGTTTTCATTTCTCTTGGATTTGTTCTTGATTGCTGGTTTCACCATTAAATTTGCCTATCCAGGTAAGAGAGTTCAGGCCACTCCTAGCTGGACGGTTCTCTATGTGGGGATAGCAGTAGCAGCCTTGACCTATCCTCTTGTAGGCATCATAGAAATTGCCTATGCGACTTTGAGTTTTGGATTTCTCTTGACCTTCTATCTCTACCCGCTTATTTATAGCGATTTAAAGAAACATCCGCTCCCACTAGCCTTGCTTGGGCAAGAAGGGATCTACTGTGCTCCCTTCTCTCTACTCTTGGCTTCTCTAGTCCGAGTTGGAGGAGCCAGCCTACCAACTTGGGTCTTAATCGTCATGATTTTGGCTTCTCAATCCTTCTTTTTCTTTGTTTTGACTCGCCTGCCCAATATTTTAAAACAAGGCTTTCAACCAGCCTTCTCAGCACTCACCTTCCCAACCATTATCACAGCTACCTCTCTCAAGATGTCTCAGGGAATCTTGAAACTTTCATTTTTGGATTATTTGGTATTGGCTGAAACTATTATATGCCTAACTATTTTATTCTTTGTATTGGGCACTTATCTGATTTGGTTACGAAAAAAGGTCTAGCTAAAAATAGCTAAACCTTATTTTTTATGGTTTGATAACTTCAGCTCCACCCATGTATGGACGAAGTGCTTCTGGGATAGTCACAGAACCATCTGCGTTTTGGTAGTTTTCAAGAATAGCAGCTACTGTACGTCCAACTGCAAGTCCAGAACCGTTTAAGGTGTGGAGCAATTTTACCTTGCCATCAGCTTCATCGCGGTAACGGATTTGAGCACGACGGGCTTGGAAATCTTCTGTGTTTGAACAGCTTGAGATTTCACGGTAAGTATTTTGCGCTGGAATCCAAACTTCCAAGTCGTAAGTTTTAGCAGCTGAGAAGCCCATATCTCCTGTAGAGAGCGCAACGACACGGTATGGAAGGTTGAGTTTTTGAAGGATGTTTTCAGCGTTGGCTGTCATCTTTTCCAATTCTTCGTAAGATTCTTCTGGTTTGGCAAATTTAACCATTTCAACCTTGTGGAATTGGTGCAAACGAATCAAGCCACGAGTATCACGACCAGCTGAACCAGCCTCAGAACGGAATGAAGGACTCATAGCAGTGAAGTAGATTGGCAGGTCTTTACCGTCAAGGATTTCATCACGGTAGTAGTTTGTTAGAGGAACCTCGGCTGTAGGAATGAGGACGTAATTGCTGTCGCTCAATTCAAAAGTATCTTCCTTGAATTTTGGATATTGCCCAGTACCAAACATAGAATCGTGGTTAACCATGTATGGTGTGATGACTTCAGTATAGCCTTCTTTTCCATGTTCATCCAACATAAAGTTGTAGATGGCACGTTCTAAACGAGCACCGAGTCCTTTATAGAAGAGGAAACGAGCTCCTGTTACCTTACCGCCACGTTCCCAGTCAAGAATATCAAGGTCTTCACCAAGGTCCCAGTGAGCTTTTGGCTCGAAGTCAAACTTGCGTGGAGTACCCCAACGGCGAACTTCCACATTGTCGTCTTCGTCAGCTCCAACAGGAACGCTGTCAGCTGGGATATTTGGAAGAGTCGTTGTAAATTCTGTCAATTTAGCATCGATTTCTGCCAATTCAGCATCCAAGGCTTTTACTTCAGCAGATAGGGTTTGCATAGCAGCAATCTTGTCATCTGCATTTTCCTTGTTGCGCTTAGCTTGGGCAATCTCAGCAGAAACTGTGTTACGTTCTGCTTTTAAAGTTTCAACCTTGACTAAAATATCACGACGTTTAGCATCGATTTCTTTCATTTCATTCAAGACAGCAGCATCTACACCACGTGTAGCTAATTTTTCTGCGACAGCATCAAAGTCTGTACGAATACGTTTGATATCTAACATAAGAACTCCTTTATGAAAAAAGCACACCTGACAAAGCGTTGGAGTGGCAGGGCCACGGTTCCATCCAACTTCACAGGTGTGCACTTGATTGTGTATGCAATTGTTACTAACGGTAGAATTTCACTTATCCCTCCTATCTGCTCGCAGCACCCGCAGACTTTCTGAAAGAAGAAGATAACCTACTTATCCGTTGCTATGATTATACTAAAGTTTCTACTTTTTTGCAAATAGATTTTTAAATTTTTGACTAATGGTTTGAATCAGGGTTGGAAGTTTGACAACCTTGTCATTACCCAGTTTTTCGCGAGCAATTTTGAGAATGGCACCCGAGTCTTTTGAAGCAAAGAGGAATTTTCCTTTGTCTGTAAAGACTTCGAAGTGGCGACTGATTTTTCGCCCAGTGACATTTGCCCCAATCTGGTTGATATGGCTCCAAGGAATCTGGATAAATTGTTCAACATTGACATCTGGATAAAATTCCAGAGCCTGATCCCCGACCAAGAATTTTCCCACTTTCCCAGCTATAGAGAGGTAGGAGGTGCCTGTTGTATTGAGGAGCACTGTTTTGTTAAGAGATTGAGCCATGCTTAGTCTTCCTTACTTTCACCGAAAAAGGCATTGTAGAGGGCTTTGATAGCTGCTTTTTCTTGGTCTTTATGGACAACAAACATGATAGAAACCTCACTAGAACCTTGAGACATCATCTGGATGTTGATCTTATTTTCAGATAAAGCGCGTGTCGCAGTAGCAGTGACACCGATATGGCTCTTCATCTTTTCTCCAACAATCATAATGATTGAAAGGTCGTGCTCGATTTCTGCATGGTCTACTTCGGCCTTTTGAACCAACTGACGAAGGATTTCTTCTTCCTTGATAGGAGTTAGTTCGCGAGAACGGAGGATGATTGAAAGATCGTCGATACCTGTTGGCATATGTTCCCAACCGATGTTAAGATCTTCAAGGATTTGAAGAACCTTGCGTCCAAATCCAACCTCACGGTTCATAAGGTATTTAGACATGTTGATGCTGACAAAGCCTGAGTCACCAGCAATTCCCACAACTGGAAATTCATCACTACTGTGTTTTAGAACGATACGAGTACCTGGATGGTCAGGATTGTTGGTATTCTTGATAACTAGAGGAATTTTTCCACGGTAGGCAGGTAGAAGAGCTTCATCATGAAGGACTGAGAATCCTGCATAGGCCAACTCACGCATTTCACGGTAGGTCAATTCAGGGATAGAATGTGGTTGATGGATGATACCTGGGTGAGCTGCAAAGATACCATCAACATCCGTAAAGTTTTCATAGAGATCAGCTTTAACCCCTGCAGCAATGATAGAACCAGTGATATCAGAGCCTCCACGTGAGAAGGTACAGATTTGATTTTCCCTGGTAACCCCAAAGAAACCAGGAATGACAAGAACTTCATTTGCATTTGTCAATTCTTCAATCTTGTCATAACTTGATGGAATGATGCGAGCGTTACCAGGTTCACTTGTGACCACAATACCAGCTTCTCTAGGGTGCACATAGCGTGCATCGATACCATTTTGATTAAAGTAGGCAGCAATCAATTTAGCATTGTTATTTTCACCAGCTGCTAGGAAAGTGTCGTAGAGAAATTCGTTTTCTTCGATAGGAAGAGTAGCTAAGGCACGAATGCTTTTAGAAATTTTTTCTAGCACAGCTGGTTTAAGACCTAGTTCACTAACCATAGCAGCATAGCGGTCGATAATCCAGTTTTGACTCTTACTAATATCGTTACCAGCAACATAGTCGCGGTAGTATTTAATCAAGGCATCCGTAACCTTAGTATCTTCAGCATTGCGTTTACCAGGCGCAGAAACGACTACAAAACGACGCTCTGAATCGCTTTTTACGATGTTTAAAACTTTTTCTAATTGACTAGCAGAGGCAAGAGAGCTACCTCCAAATTTAACAACCTTCATAAGAACTCCTAAAGTAAGTATTTTATACGATTATAGCAGAAAGAAAGCCTTTTTTCAATGAAGAAAATAAGATGCTTTCTAGTATAAAGCGAGCCTTTCTAATCGGTTGAGACACTTTCAGTTGATTTTTTCTTGCTTTCTGATTTTAAAAAAGATATACTTTGAAAATAGAATAATTTAAACTGCTTATAAAATAAAAAGGAGTCCTGATGGAACATATTATTTATCAGCTTGAAGAGGACTTGGCAATTCTTACCTTGAACCGTCCTGAGGTCGCAAATGGTTTTCATATTCCTATGTGTGAGGAAATTTTAGAAGCTCTAACTTTGGCAGAAGAGCATCCAGCTGTACAGTTTATCTTGATTAATGCCAATGGCAAAGTCTTTTCAGTCGGGGGAGATTTAGTAGAGATGAAGCGGGCAGTGGATGAGGATGATATTCCATCATTGACGAAAATAGCAGAATTGGTCAATACTATTTCTTATAAAATCAAGCAAATTGCAAAACCTGTTTTGATGGAAGTTGATGGGGCTGTTGCAGGTGCTGCAGCAAATATGGCTGTTGCCGCAGATTTCTGTCTAGCGACCGATAAGGCTAAATTTATACAAGCATTTGTTGGAGTTGGTTTGGCTCCGGATGCAGGAGGAATTCATCTCTTGAGTCGAAGTATCGGTGTGACGCGTGCTGCCCAACTAGCCATGACAGGAGAGGCATTGACAGCAGAAAAAGCTCTGGAGTGGGGTCTTGTTTATCGGGTCTCTGAAGCTGATAAACTAGAAAAGACCAGAGAACAGCTTCTTAAAAAATTAAGACGTGGTTCAAGCAATTCCTATGCTGCCATCAAGAAGTTGGTTTGGGAGAGCCAATTTAAAGATTGGCAAGAGTATGCAACTTTGGAATTGAACCTTCAAGAATCTCTAGCCCAAACGGAGGATTTTAAAGAAGGAGTTCGGGCTCATTCGGAGAGAAGAAGACCTAAATTTATAGGAAAATAAAAAAATACTTGCACCATTCTTTGAACTTTGATATAATTCTCTTGTCAAATGTTTTGATTCTAAAAGTTTTTTTGAAAAGGAGGGAAGGAAAGATTGGACTACCAACGAATTAATGAATATTTAACGTCTATATTTAACAATGTCCTCGTTATTGAGGAAGTTAGCTTGAGAGGTAGTCGTTTCAAGGATATCTCCATCAAAGAAATGCATACGATTGATGTGATTGGAAAAGTTCCAGATGTGACACCAAGTCAAGTGTCGAAAGAGTTGATGGTGACTCTTGGGACAGTTACGACTAGTTTGAATAATCTCGAACGCAAGGGTTACATTGAACGCATTCGTTCAGAACATGATCGACGTGTGGTACATCTGCATTTGACAAAGAAAGGTCGCTTGGTTCATAGGCTACATAAACGCTTCCACAAGGCCATGGTTGAAAAAATCATCGATGGTATGAGTAAGCAAGAAATTGAGGTTATGAGTAAAGGCTTGACCAATCTTTATCAATTTTTGGAGGATTTGAGATAATGGCTTTTGCAAAAATAAGCCAGGTTGCTCATTATGTGCCAGAGCAAGTGGTTACAAATCATGATTTGGCTCAGATTATGGATACCAATGATGAGTGGATTTCAAGTCGGACGGGAATACGACAAAGGCATATCTCAAGAACAGAATCTACTAGTGATTTGGCTACAGAGGTTGCTAAGAAACTGATGACAAAAGCTGGAATCACAGGGGAGGAGCTGGATTTTATCATCCTAGCTACTATTACTCCAGATTCAATGATGCCCTCTACAGCTGCTCGTGTCCAAGCCAATATTGGTGCTAATAAGGCCTTTGCTTTTGACCTAACAGCTGCTTGCAGTGGATTTGTATTTGCTCTTTCAACTGCTGAAAAGTTTATCGCTTCTGGTCGCTTTCAAAAAGGCTTGGTGATTGGTAGTGAAACCCTCTCTAAAGCAGTCGATTGGTCAGATCGATCAACAGCTGTTTTATTTGGAGATGGTGCTGGTGGTGTTTTGCTGGAAGCTAGCGAGCAAGAGCATTTCTTAGCGGAGAGTCTCAATAGCGATGGGAGTCGTAGCGAGTGTCTAACTTACGGACATTCAGGCTTGCATTCTCCTTTTTCAGATCAAGAAAGTGCAGATTCATTTTTGAAGATGGATGGACGCGCAGTCTTTGATTTTGCGATTCGAGATGTAGCCAAGTCTATCAAGCAGACTATTGATGAATCTCCTATAGAGGCGACAGACTTGGATTATCTGCTACTTCATCAGGCTAATGACCGTATTTTGGATAAGATGGCTAGAAAAATCGGTGTCGACCGAGCCAAACTTCCAGCCAATATGATGGAATATGGCAATACCAGTGCAGCAAGTATCCCGATTTTACTTTCAGAGTGTGTAGAACAAGGTCTCATCCGCTTAGATGGTAGCCAGACTGTTCTTTTATCAGGCTTCGGTGGAGGCTTGACCTGGGGCACGCTCATTCTTACAATTTAGGTAATCATGTGGTGAACACATTGTTATAAAAAACTATTTATTTTAAAGGAGTCCTATCATGGCAGTATTTGAAAAAGTACAAGAAATTATCGTTGAAGAACTTGGAAAAGACGCATCAGAAGTAACACTTGAATCAACTTTTGATGATTTGGACGCAGATTCATTGGACTTGTTCCAAGTAATCTCAGAAATTGAAGATGCTTTTGATATCCAAATCGAAGCAGAAGATGACTTGAAAACAGTTGGTGACTTGGTTGCCTACGTTGAAGAGCAAACAAAATAAGCAGAATATAAGATAGAAGGAGTAGGGAAACCCGCTCCCTCTTGTTTAGGCAATAGTTTGATTGTCAAATTATGACAGTATCGAACTATTACGTAAGCAAGAAACGATGGAGGCACTATGAAAACGCGTATTACAGAATTATTGAATATTGATTATCCTATTTTCCAAGGAGGAATGGCCTGGGTCGCTGATGGTGATTTGGCGGGGGCTGTTTCCAAGGCTGGGGGGCTAGGGATTATCGGTGGGGGAAATGCCCCGAAAGAAGTTGTCAAGGCAAATATTGATAAAATCAAATCATTGACGGATAAACCCTTTGGTGTCAACATCATGCTCTTGTCTCCCTTTGTGGAAGATATTGTAGACCTCGTTATCGAGGAAGGGGTTAAGGTAGTTACAACAGGCGCAGGAAATCCAAGTAAATACATGGAACGTTTCCATGAAGCAGGGATTACAGTTATTCCTGTTGTACCAAGTGTGGCCCTAGCCAAACGCATGGAAAAAATCGGTGCAGACGCTGTTATTGCAGAAGGAATGGAAGCTGGGGGACACATTGGGAAATTAACAACCATGACCTTGGTGCGCCAGGTTGCTGCAGCTGTTTCTATTCCTGTTATTGCTGCAGGTGGAATTGCAGATGGTGAAGGTGCTGCAGCTGGCTTTATGCTAGGGGCAGAGGCGGTTCAGGTTGGAACTCGTTTTGTCGTTGCAAAAGAATCTAATGCCCATCCAAATTACAAGGCGAAGATCTTAAAAGCTAGAGATATTGATACTACGATTTCAGCTCAACACTTTGGACATGCTGTTCGTGCGATTAAAAATCAGTTGACTCGTGATTTTGAAAAAGCTGAGAAAGATGCCTTTAAACAAGAAAATCCTGATTTGGAAATCTTTGAACAAATGGGAGCTGGTGCTCTAGCCAAAGCAGTTGTTCACGGAGATGTGGATGGTGGATCTGTTATGGCAGGTCAAATTGCTGGGCTTGTTTCCAAAGAAGAAACCGTTGAAGAAATCCTAAAAGATTTGTATTACGGAGCAGCTAAGAAAATTCAAGAAGAAGCCTCTCGTTGGGCAGGAGTTGTAAGAAATGACTAAAACGGCCTTTTTATTTGCTGGCCAAGGTGCCCAGTATCTAGGTATGGGACGGGATCTCTATGATCACTACCCTATTGTCAAAGAAACGATTGATCAAGCGAGTCAGGTACTCGGTTATGATTTGCGTTATCTCATTGATACGGAAGAAGCAAAACTTAACCAGACCCGCTATACGCAACCAGCTATTTTAGCGACTTCAGTTGCTATTTACCGTTTATTGCAAGAAAAGGGCTATCAGCCTGATATGGTTGCTGGTTTGTCCCTTGGGGAATATTCTGCCTTGGTGGCCAGCGGCGCCTTGGATTTTGAAGAAGCTGTTGCCTTAGTTGCTAAGCGTGGAGCCTATATGGAAGAAGCGGCCCCTGCTGGTTCTGGCAAGATGGTAGCAGTTCTCAATACGCCAGTAGAGGTCATTGAGGAAGCCTGTCAAAAAGCTTCTGAACTCGGAGTGGTTACCCCAGCCAACTATAATACACCTGCACAAATCGTGATTGGTGGAGAAGTGGTTGCAGTTGATCGAGCTGTAGAACTCTTGCAGGAAGCAGGCACCAAACGCTTGATTCCTCTCAAGGTTTCAGGACCTTTTCATACCGCTCTCCTTGAGCCTGCTAGCCAGAAACTAGCTGAAACTCTAGCTCAGGTAAGTTTTTCAGATTTCACTTGTCCCCTAGTCGGCAATACAGAAGCTGCAGTTATGAAAAAAGAAGACATTGCTCAACTTTTGACGCGTCAGGTCAAGGAGCCAGTTCGTTTCTATGAAAGTATTGGGGTCATGCAAGAAGCAGGCGTAACCAACTTTATCGAGATTGGTCCGGGGAAAGTCTTGTCAGGCTTTGTGAAAAAAATTGATAAGACAGCTAAATTAGCCAATGTTGAAGATCAGGCTAGCTTGGAAGCCTTGCTAGAAAACAAGTAATCCCTTCTCCCATAAATACAAGAGGAAACAGGAGAAAAGAATGCAACTAAAAAATAAAAATATCTTTATTACAGGTTCGAGTCGTGGAATTGGTCTTGCTATTGCCCACAAGTTTGCTCAAGCAGGAGCCAATATTG
Organism: Streptococcus bovismuti; assembly: GCF_042436615.2. Classification (GTDB taxonomy): domain Bacteria; phylum Bacillota; class Bacilli; order Lactobacillales; family Streptococcaceae; genus Streptococcus. The sequence continues at coordinate 39,665 of NZ_JBHMFR020000004.1, forward strand.
TTTTAAACAGTCGTGGGGCAATCTCAGAAGAATTGCTCGCTGAGTTTTCAAACTATGGTGTCAAGGTGGTTCCTATATCAGGAGATGTATCAGATTTTGCAGACGCTAAGCGTATGGTTGAGAAAGCTATTGCAGAGCTGGGTTCAGTAGATGTTTTGGTTAACAATGCAGGAATTACTCAAGATACCCTGATGCTCAAGATGACAGAAGCGGATTTTGAAAAAGTGCTTAAAGTTAACTTAACTGGTGCCTTTAACATGACACAATCAGTCTTGAAACCGATGATGAAAGCCAGAGAAGGTGCTATCATTAATATGTCTAGCGTAGTTGGTTTGATGGGAAATATCGGTCAAGCTAACTATGCAGCTTCTAAGGCTGGTTTGATTGGTTTTACCAAGTCTGTGGCGCGTGAAGTGGCCAATCGCAATATCAGGGTTAATGCTATTGCACCTGGAATGATTGAGTCCGATATGACAGCTGTTCTATCAGACAAGGTAAAAGATGCTATGCTGGCACAAATTCCTATGAAAGAATTTGGGCAGGCAGAGCAGGTTGCAGATTTGACAGTATTTTTAGCAGGCCAAGATTATCTAACTGGTCAAGTGGTTGCCATTGATGGTGGCTTAAGTATGTAGCAGAAGCTAGAGGTAAAAAAGATGAAACTAAATCGCGTAGTAGTAACAGGTTATGGAGTAACATCTCCAATCGGAAATACACCAGAAGAATTTTGGAATAGTTTGACAACTGGAAAAATCGGAATTGGTCAAATTACAAAATTTGATCATAGTGACTTTGATGTGCATAATGCAGCAGAAATCCAAGATTTTCCTTTTGATAAATACTTTGTTAAGAAAGATACCAATCGTTTTGATAACTACTCTTTGTATGCCTTGTACGCAGCCCAAGAAGCTGTCAATCACGCTAATCTCGATGTGGAGACTCTTGATAAGGATCGTTTTGGTGTTATCGTGGCTTCTGGTATTGGTGGAATCAAAGAAATTGAAGATCAAGTGCTTCGCCTAAATGACAAAGGACCAAAACGTGTGAAACCATTGACCCTTCCAAAAGCCTTGCCAAATATGGCTTCAGGAAATGTTGCTATGCGTTTTGGAGCAAACGGTGTTTGTAAATCCATCAATACTGCCTGCGCTTCATCAAATGACGCGATTGGGGATGCCTTCCGCTCAATTAAATTTGGTTTCCAAGACGTTATGTTGGTAGGTGGTTCAGAAGCCTCTATCACACCTTTTGCTATTGCTGGTTTCCAAGCCCTAACTGCTCTCTCAACTACAGAGGACCCAACTCGTGCTTCCATTCCATTTGATAAGGATCGTAATGGTTTTGTCATGGGTGAAGGTTCTGGGATGTTGGTTCTTGAAAGTCTTGAACACGCCGAAAAACGTGGCGCTACTATCCTGGCTGAAGTGGTTGGTTACGGAAATACCTGTGATGCCTACCATATGACTTCTCCACATCCAGAAGGTCAGGGAGCTATCAAGGCCATCAAACTCGCTTTGGAAGAAGCTGAGATTTCTCCAGAACAAGTAGCCTATGTCAATGCTCACGGAACCTCAACTCCTGCTAATGAAAAAGGAGAAAGTGGTGCTATCGTAGCTGTTCTTGGTAAGGAAGTACCTGTATCATCAACTAAGTCTTTCACAGGACATTTGCTGGGGGCTGCGGGTGCAGTAGAAGCTATCGTCACAATCGAAGCTATGCGTCATAACTTTGTACCAATGACAGCTGGAACAAGTGAAGTATCAGATTATATCGAAGCCAATGTCGTTTATGGACAAGGCTTGGAGCAAGAGATTCCATACGCTATTTCAAATACATTTGGTTTTGGTGGCCATAATGCAGTTCTTGCTTTCAAACGTTGGGAGAATAAATAAGTATGAATTTAAACGATATTAAAGACTTGATGGCTCAATTTGACCAGTCAAGTTTGAGAGAATTTTCTTATAAAAATGGGACGGATGAGTTGCAGTTTAGCAAGAATGAAGCGAGACTTGTGCCTGAAGTTGCATCTCAAGTCGCTCCAGCGCCCGTTCTAGCAACACCAAGACCAGTAGCTCCTTCATCTGTTTCAACAGAAATTGTAGTGGAAGAAGTTCCAGCACCAGCTGAAGCAAGTGTGGCTGCTGAGGGAGATGTTGTAGAGAGCCCACTTGTTGGGGTAGCTTACTTGGCTGCTGGCCCAGATAAACCTGCCTTCGTTTCAGTTGGTGATAGTGTCAAAAAAGGTCAAACATTGGTCATCATCGAAGCCATGAAAGTCATGAATGAAATTCCAGCACCTAAGGATGGTGTGGTAACGGAAATTCTCGTTTCAAATGAAGAAATGGTTGAGTTTGGTAAAGGATTGGTACGTATCAAATGATCGATATTCAAGGAATCAAAGAAGCTCTACCCCACCGTTATCCTATGCTCCTAGTGGACCGTGTCTTGGAAGTGAGCGAGGATACCATTGTTGCCATCAAAAATGTGACCATAAATGAGCCCTTCTTTAACGGCCATTTTCCTCAATATCCAGTTATGCCAGGTGTTCTGATCATGGAAGCCTTGGCGCAAACAGCTGGTGTGTTGGAGTTGTCTAAGTCTGAAAATAAGGGGAAACTAGTCTTTTACGCTGGTATGGATAAGGTCAAGTTCAAGAAGCAGGTTGTACCAGGCGACCAATTGGTTATGACAGCGACTTTTGTAAAACGTCGTGGGACCATTGCCGTGGTTGAAGCAAAGGCTGAAGTGGATGGCAAGCTTGCAGCTAGTGGTACTCTAACCTTTGCAATAGGGAACTAAGGAGGTTCTCCATGTTTCGAAAAATTTTAATTGCCAATCGTGGTGAAATTGCGGTTCGTATTATCCGTGCGGCGCGTGAATTGGGGATTGCGACGGTAGCGGTTTATTCAACTGCTGATAAGGAAGCCCTTCATACGCTTTTGGCAGATGAAGCAGTTTGTATCGGCCCCGGTAAGGCAACGGAGTCTTATCTTAACATTAATGCGGTTCTATCAGCTGCAGTCTTGACTGAAGCTGAAGCTATTCACCCTGGTTTTGGATTTCTCAGTGAAAATTCCAAATTTGCAACCATGTGTGAAGAAGTGGGCATCAAATTTATCGGTCCATCTGGTCATGTTATGGATATGATGGGGGACAAGATTAATGCACGTGCTCAGATGATCAAAGCTGGTGTGCCTGTCATTCCAGGTTCGGATGGAGAAGTGCATAACTCTGAGGAAGCTTTGATTGTTGCTGAAAAAATTGGCTATCCTGTTATGCTCAAGGCTTCAGCAGGTGGAGGTGGTAAAGGGATTCGTAAGGTTGAAAAACCAGAAGACCTCGTTTCAGCCTTTGAAACGGCCTCTAGCGAAGCCAAGGCCAATTATGGAAATGGTGCCATGTACATAGAACGGGTCATCTATCCAGCTCGTCATATCGAGGTTCAAATCTTAGGAGATGAACACGGAAATGTGATTCACTTGGGGGAACGGGATTGTTCTCTTCAACGGAATAACCAAAAGGTTTTGGAAGAAAGTCCTTCAATTGCAATCGGAAAAACGCTGCGTCATGAAATCGGTGCGGCTGCTGTTCGAGCTGCAGAGTCTGTTGGTTATGAAAATGCAGGGACCATTGAGTTTCTTCTTGATGAAGCCAGTGGTAAATTCTATTTTATGGAGATGAATACTCGTGTACAAGTAGAACATCCAGTAACAGAATTTGTTTCAGGTGTGGATATCGTTAAGGAACAGATTCGCATTGCGGCAGGTCAGCCTCTGTCTGTTAAGCAAGAAGATATTGTCCTACGCGGTCATGCCATCGAGTGTCGTATCAATGCAGAAAATCCAGCCTTCAACTTTGCTCCTAGTCCAGGTAAGATTACCAATCTCCATCTGCCAAGTGGTGGAGTTGGCTTGCGCGTGGATTCAGCAGTTTATCCAGGCTATACCATTCCACCTTATTATGATAGTATGATTGCTAAAATCATCGTTCACGGTGAAAATCGTTTTGATGCCTTGATGAAAATGCAACGTGCCCTCTATGAATTAGAGATTGAAGGGGTGCAGACCAATGCAGATTTCCAGCTTGACCTCATTTCAGATCGCAATGTCATTGCTGGAGATTACGATACTTCCTTCTTGATGGAAACCTTTTTACCCAAGTATCAAGAAAAAGAATAAAATGACTTCAAGAGTTTAAACCGAAAAGGGGAATCAATGGCTCTATTTAGTAAAAAAGATAAGTATATTCGAATCAATCCCAATCGTTCGGTTAGGGAAAAACCTCAAGCCAAGCCAGAGGTTCCAGATGAATTATTCTCCCAGTGTCCAGGCTGTAAGCATACCATTTATCAGAAGGATCTGGGAAGTGAGCGTATCTGTCCGCACTGTAGTTACACCTTTCGTATTTCTGCCCAAGAACGCTTGGCTTTGACGATTGATATGGGAACCTTCAAGGAATTGTTTACAGGGATTGAAAGCAAGGATCCCTTGCATTTCCCTGGTTATCAAAAGAAACTAGCAACTATGCGTGAAAAAACAGGTCTGGATGAAGCCGTTGTGACAGGAACAGCTCTTATAAAAGGTCAGACTGTGGCTCTTGGGATTATGGATTCTAACTTTATCATGGCTTCTATGGGTACAGTTGTAGGTGAGAAAATCACTCGCTTGTTTGAGTATGCGACTGTTGAAAAGTTGCCAGTTGTTCTCTTCACAGCCTCTGGTGGCGCCCGTATGCAGGAAGGGATCATGAGTCTCATGCAGATGGCCAAGATTTCTGCAGCGGTTAAACGCCATTCAAATGCAGGCCTCTTTTACCTGACCATTTTGACAGATCCAACGACAGGTGGTGTAACAGCTTCCTTCGCTATGGAAGGCGATATCATTCTAGCTGAACCACAAAGTTTGGTTGGTTTTGCTGGGCGTCGTGTCATTGAAAATACGGTTCGTGAAAGCTTACCTGAGGATTTCCAAAAGGCAGAATTCCTATTGGAACATGGCTTTGTGGATGCTATTGTCAAAAGAAGAGATTTGCCAGATACGATTGCTAGCCTAGTCAGATTGCACGGAGGGGGGTCTAGATGAATATTGCAAAAATAGTCAGAGAAGCGCGTGAGCAGAGTCGCTTGACAACCTTGGACTTTGCGACAGGCATTTTTGATGACTTTATCCAATTACACGGTGACCGTTCTTTTCGTGATGACGGTGCAGTTGTTGGTGGTATCGGCTGGCTTGGAGACCAAGCTGTAACAGTGGTTGGTATTCAAAAAGGCAAGAGCTTGCAAGACAACCTCAAACGGAATTTTGGTCAACCACATCCAGAAGGCTATCGCAAGGCACTGCGTTTGATGAAACAGGCTGAAAAATTTGGCCGTCCAGTTGTGACCTTTATCAATACAGCAGGTGCCTATCCTGGTGTCGGGGCGGAAGAACGTGGTCAGGGAGAAGCTATTGCTCGCAATCTCATGGAAATGAGTGACCTGAAAGTTCCGATTATCGCCATCATTATCGGTGAAGGTGGTTCAGGTGGGGCTCTGGCTCTAGCAGTTGCAGACCGTGTCTGGATGCTGGAAAATTCTATCTATGCCATTCTCAGTCCAGAAGGCTTTGCTTCCATTTTATGGAAGGACGGCACTCGTGCCATGGAAGCGGCAGAACTGATGAAAATCACTTCACACGAGCTGCTAGAAATGGACGTGGTAGACAAGGTGATTTCTGAAGCAGGACTTTCTAGCAAAGAATTAATTAAGAATGTCAAAAAAGAACTCCAAGATGAGCTAGCTAGACTTTCGCAAAAACCGTTAGAAGCGTTGTTGGAAGAACGTTACCAACGATTTAGAAAATACTAATACCTCAGAATACATAAAAACTAGAACTGGCAGTCAGTTCTAGTTTTTATGTGGTTCTTACTCTGTATCAAGGACGAAGTAAAAGGTGCTTGGAAGACCAAACACCTTTTCGATTATTCATTTTCTTCAGTTACAAATTGACTAAGCAGTCCGTTGATAAAGCGGGCTGATTTTTGATCTGAAAAATTCTTAGCGAGTTCAATGGCTTCATTGACTGCTACTAGCTGAGGTGTATCAAATGATGTGATTTCAAAGATACCCAAGCGTAGTAAGTTTTTTTCGACCAAGGTCAATCGTTCAACTGTCCAGCCTGACTTGAGGTGCTGGTTGATTTGTTTATCCAACTCGTCTTTTTGAGCTTGAACACCAGAAACCAAGTTCAGAAGAAAGGCAGGGATTTGCACATCTTCATCTTCACGGTCATGTGTATATGCAAAGTGACAAGCTGTTTCCATATCTGTGCCGAATTCAAGGCTCATGAGGGCTTGAAAAGCGCATTTACGAAGTTCGCGTCTAGATTCTAATAATGGACTAGTCATTGAGGAAGTCCTCGTTAAATAGATCTTTCAACTCAGGTTTTGGTGTTTTATCTGGAACGATTCCTGCAACATGGATGTTGACAGCAGCAAGTTCCACATCAGCCATATCTCGGACAGCATCTTTGACTGCTTTTTGAATAGCAAGAGCCACTTTTGGTACTTTCACACCGTACTCAAGATAAAGGTAGATGTCAGCAGTTAGTTCTTCGTTGCTTTCTTTTAAGTAGACGCCACGACCAAGAGAGAGTTTTGATAGGGTATCAGATACGGATTTATTTGAAAATGAGTGGACACCTTCAACTTTAGCAGTTGCGATGGCAATGATTTTTTCAAGTACACGTGGAGCGATAACGATTTCGCCAAATTGTTCTTCAATTCCCATAGAATGACCTCTTTCTAGAGATTAGGCACGAGAAACGTAAGTTCCTTCTGCAGTGTTGATGATCAATTTTTGTCCAGCTTCGATGAAGTCAGGAACGTTGACAACAAGTCCAGTTTCCATAGTCGCTGGTTTACCAGAACCTGTAACAGTCGCACCTTTGATAGATGGTTGTGTTTCAGCAACTGTCAATTCAACAGTAGTTGGTACAGTTACACCAATCACTTCAGTTCCGTAGAATTGAATTTTCACATCAGAGTTTTCAAGGATGTAAAGCAATTCATTTTCAACATTTACGACTGGGATTTCGTATTGGTCGTAAGTTTCAGTGTTCATGAAGTAGGCAGTTTCATCCATTTTGTACAAGTATTGAGCTGGAACAGTTTCGATAATAGCTTGTTCGAATTTTTCTTCTGGACGGTAGCTTGTGTCAAATGTAGAACCAGTACGGACATCACGCAATTTCATACGCATGATTGTGTTTCCTTTACCTGGTTTGTGGTGGCTAGCTTCCAAAACGCGGATCAATTTTCCGTCTGCAGTTTCAAATGTCATACCAGCTTTCAATTTGCTTGCTTCAATCATGTTTTTACCTCTTTAATAAATATTATTACTCTTCATTTTACCATAAAATCTTCTGGAAATAAAGCCAAAATAGTTAATGGGATTTGGTAGGGGAGAAAAAGAATATTGCCTAGTCAGGTGGAGTGGTTAATGTTAAAAAGTATCCACTATATTTCTTCTCATACTCAATGGAAATCAAAGAGCAAAATAGGAAGCAAGCCGCAGGTTGCTCAAAACACTGTTTTGAGGTTGTGGATAGAACTGACGTGGTTTGAAGAGATTTTCGAAGAGTATTATATTTCAAAAGGACGAAGTAAGCTTACTCCGACCTGTTAGTATTGTCTTAAAAAGATTGATTTTTATTCTGGTTCTACCAAAATTTTAATTTGTGACTTATCTTGAGTTAATTCGATAAAGCCTTCTTCAACGATATTTTCCAATTTAATTTTCTTAGTAACTAATTTTTCAGCAGAGAAGTAGCCTTGTTCCATCAATTCTAATACTTTAGGGAAGATATGACGATAAGCAATGATTCCTTTTAGTGTCTTTTCTTGGATTGCAAATTCATTCGGATTAATATTTGCTTCTCGTTCCCAGATAGAGACCACCATGCACTCACCTGCTTTATGTACGGCAGCTAAGGCTTGTCCTAAAACTACTGGCACACCCGTTACTTCATAAGAAACATCTACACCACCGTTTGTTAAACGATGAATAGCTTCAACAGCTGTTTCACCTTCTTCCGGATGGACAACGATAGCTCCTAACTCTTCAGCTTTTGCTTGACGTTCAGGTGATAGTTCAACAGCATAAATCTTAGAAGCACCCGCTGCACGAAGGGCTTCTACAATTAAGAGACCAATCGGACCTAAGCCAAAGACAGCAGCAGTATCACAAGCTTTTAGTGCTGATTGACGAACTGCATAAACTGCAACAGCAGCTGGCTCAGTGAGAGCAGCTTGCTCATAGCTTAAGCTATCTGGAATGACATGTACTAAGTCACCGTCTAAAACACAATATTTGGCAAATCCACCGTCTGCAGCTAAACCGACAAAATTAAGGTTTGGATCCAAATTATAATTACCAACTAAGTTATTCTTAGCTAGAATTGGTTCTACAGCAACACGATCACCAACTTTAACACGAGTAACATCGCTTCCGACTTCTACAATTTCACCAGAAAATTCATGTCCCAGTGTTACTGGTGCTTTTTGACCAGAATAGACATGTTCTTCTGTTGGGATGAAGATAGGGCCATCTAAAAATTCGTGGAGGTCAGTACCACAAATTCCTGTGAATTTAACAGCAACTTTTACTTGGTGCGGAAGTACCTCAGGGACTTCTACTTCTTGAATACGAACATCTTTTGCTGCATGCCAGCGAGCTGCTTTCATTGTAGCCATATGACTAACTCCTTTTTGTTGCGATTTTTAGTTTTCCTTTTAGGAAACTTTACACGTAATATTGTAAACGCTTTCCTTGTGTTTATCAAGAAAAAACCAACCTCAGGGCTGGTTTCCTTTACATATTAATCTTCTTTCAACTTCGCCAATTCCTGAGCAAGGAGTTTAAGGGCGACTTGTGGGTTGGCTTGGCCTTTGGTTGCTTTCATAAGAAATCCTGTAAAGGCCTTGTCTGCGTTACGTTTGCCTGACTTGAAGTCGGCAACGGCAGCTTCGTTATCGGCAAAGACTTGGTGGATAATTGGAATCAAGACAGCTGGATCTGAGATTTGAACCATACCTGCTTTTTCCACGTATTCACGCGCGCCACCGCCATTTTTAGCCAGGTGGACAAAGACTTTCTTGGCAATCTTAGATGAAATAGTACCGTCTTCGATGATGGCAATCATTTCAACCAAGTTTTCTGGTGTCAATTCGATTTGTTCCAGTGTCTTACCTTCGGCATTTAAGAACTGAGCAACCTCACCTTGGAGCCAGTTAGAAACTTGTTTGGCATCACCACCGAGGGCAACAGCTTTTTCAAAGAAGTCAGAAGTGACTTTATTAGCAGTCAACTGGCTAGCATCGTAGTCTGACAAGCCAAGGTCAGATACATAACGTGCACGGCGTTCTTTTGGAAACTCTGGCAACTCTGTACGCATTTCCTCAATCCACTCGTCTGAGATTTCAAAGAGAGGTAGGTCTGGTTCTGGGAAGTAGCGGTAGTCAGCAGCGCCTTCCTTGACACGCATGAGTATAGTTGCTTTGTTAGCCTCATCGTAACGACGTGTTTCTTGGCGGATTTGACCACCTGAACGAAGAATTTCAGCTTGACGTTGAACTTCGTATTCAAGACCTTTGCGGACGTTTGAGAAGGAGTTGAGGTTCTTCAACTCAGTCTTGGTACCAAATTTCTCTTGACCATAAGGACGAAGAGAGATGTTGGCATCCACACGCATAGAACCTTCTTCCATTTTAACATCAGAAATACCAGCGTACTGGATAACTTCCTTGAGAGCAGTTAGGTAAGCGTAGGCTTCCTCTGGCGAACGCATGTCTGCTTCAGATACAATCTCAATCAATGGCACCCCTTGGCGGTTGAGGTCAACATAAGAGTAGCCATCTGTACCGTGGGTATTTTTACCTGCATCTTCTTCTAGGTGGGCACGCTCGATACCGATTTTCTTGGTCGTACCGTCTTCTAGCTCGACTTCAATCCAGCCGTTGTAGCCGATTGGCTCATCAAATTGAGAAATTTGGTAGGCTTTGGGATTATCAGGATAGAAGTAGTTCTTTCGGTCAAAGTGCATCTTTTTGTGGATGTCCATGTTGAGGGCAAGAGCTGCCTTAATACCAGCATCAACAACACCTTTATTGAGAACTGGCAGAACTCCTGGGAAAGACCAGTCAATCACGTTAGTGTTAGCGTTTTGGTCATTTCCAAAGTGGGCAGAAGTAGGTGAGAAGATTTTTGAATTGGTGTTGAGCTCTACGTGGACTTCAAGTCCAATGACTGTTTCAAAGTTCATTAGTTGTCACCTCCAAAAATCACGGGTTGTTGTTTGTGGTAGTCTGTTGTTGCTTCAAAAGCAGCAGCAGCTTGGTAAATGGTTTCCTCAGAATACTTAGGACCAATCAATTGTAGACCAACAGGTAGACCTTGAGAGAAACCAGCAGGAATCGAAATTCCTGGGAGACCAGCCAAGTTGACAGGAATGGTCAAGAGGTCAGCCAAGTACATGGCAACTGGGTCGTGGTTGAGTGAGTCCAAGTCATAGGCAACACTAGGAGCAGTTGGGCCCAAAATCAAGTCGTAATCCGCAAAGACTTTTTCGAAATCTTGGATGATGAGGGTACGAACTTGTCCAGCCTTCTTGTAGTAGGCATCGTAGTAACCTGATGAAAGGCTGAAAGTACCTAGCATGATACGGCGTTTCACTTCTTCACCGAAACCTTGGCTACGGCTGTTTACATAGATTTCATCCAGGTTGGTTGCATCTTCTGCGCGGTAGCCGTAACGGATACCGTCAAAGCGTTGCAAGTTTGATGAAGCTTCAGATGAAGCGATGATGTAGTAAACGGCAACACCGTATTTAGAGTGCGGAAGGCTGACTTCTTCAACGATAGCGCCCAGTTTTTCAAAGTGTTTAGCCGCATTCAGGATGGTTTCTTTAACCTCTGGATCAATTCCTTCCCCAAGGTATTCCTTAGGCAAAGCAATTTTCATGCCCTTGATGTCTTGACCGATTTTTGAGGTAAAGTCGGCAATGCGGACAGGAGCAGAAGTAGAGTCTTTTGCATCTTCGCTGGCAATAGCGTTGAGCAAGAGGGCATTTTCCTTAACAGTAGGAGCAAAAGGTCCAATCTGGTCTAATGAGCTACCGAAGGCAATGAGACCGAAACGTGAAACCGTTCCGTAGGTTGGTTTGAGACCAACGATCCCGTTGAAGGCAGCAGGTTGGCGGATGGAACCACCGGTATCAGAACCAAGTGACAAGCGGACTTGCCCAGAAGCTACAGCTGCGGCAGAACCACTTGATGAACCACCAGGAACCTTGGTCTGGTCCCAAGCATTTTTAGTGGCACCGTAGTGAGAAGTCTCACCTGATCCACCCATGGCAAACTCGTCCATGTTGGTTTTCCCAACAACGATCATGCCTTTAGATTTTGCATTGGCAACGGCTGTCGCATCAAAGATTGGTTCGTAGTTGTAGAGCATTTTTGAGGCAGCAGTTGTGAGGATACCGTCAGTAGAGATGTTATCCTTAACGGCAAGTGGAATTCCTGAAAGGACATTATCAGCGTCAATTCCAGCTTCATCAATGGCTTTGGCTTGAGCAAGAGCCTGCTCTTCAGCGATGGTAACAAAAGCGTTGATAGCTGTCTCGCGAGACTTGATATCTTCAAGCGTTGCTTGGGTTAATTCAGTTGCAGAAATTTCCTTAGAGACAAGGAGATTGTGCAAGTCTTCAATGGTTTTATTGTTGAAAGTCATTAGGCATCTCCTCCATCGTCTAGGATAGCTGGTACCTTGATATAGTAGTTATCTTTTTCAGGTACGTTTTTAAACAAGCGATCACGGTCTGTTCCTTCTTCTGCCACATCAGGGCGGAGTACGGTCTTGCGGTCAGCCATAGTTGTAGTTGGTGCGACACCAGTTGTGTCGACTTCGCCCAGCAATTCAACCATGTCAACAATTTTAGACAAGGTTGTCGCAAAGGCGGCAGTTTCTTCTTCAGAGAATCTTAATTTTGAAAGATTGGCAACGTGTGTTACCTCTTCTTGCGTAATTTTCATCTTGCATCCTTTCGTGAAATGATGATTTTTAGTCTGTTTTATTTTACCATATTTTCCTATAAATAAGGGAAGGAAAGATGAAAAAAGACAGGTGGAGGCTAGAGAATGTGTTTTAATGGTGATTAATTTGAAAAGAGGATTTCAAAGGGGGAATTATATGGTACAATGGTGTAACAGAGAAGTGAAGACGGTGGTTACGAAATCGAAAGGATGGTGATGCTTATGTGCAGAACCCGTAAAATCTTAGTAGGAAGGAGTAACCAGATTTGTCACCCTTTGAGGCTTTGACGCTCATGTTTGCAGCTGGTAACTTTGTTATCACGCTCCTGAAGTTCATCCTTGAATTGGTAAAAGAGATAAAAAAATAGCCGTCCTAACTTTGGCGAGTTAACGAGCTATTTTTTAGTTATGTAATTACAGCCACCGTCTTAAACGGCTCTGTAGGGTGTTGTTGACGCAACACCTTTTTCTATACTCATTGTAACATTTATTTTAAAAATTGCAAGGGGAATTGTTCTACTTTAGCAGTATCTGATATAAAATAGAAATTGAAAAAAATGCTAAAATCCGATATAATGGAGTGTTGAAAGGAATGGTACAATCCAATGTAAAAATCATTCTGAACTATTGAAACAAGAAAAATAGAGAATCAAAGAAAGAGAACTTATGAATATTCAAGAAGAAATTAAGAAACGTCGTACCTTTGCCATCATCTCCCACCCGGACGCGGGGAAAACAACCATCACTGAGCAGTTGCTCTACTTTGGGGGCGAGATTCGTGAGGCTGGTACGGTTAAAGGAAAGAAAACAGGGACTTTTGCCAAGTCTGACTGGATGGATATCGAGAAGCAACGTGGGATTTCGGTGACTTCATCTGTTATGCAGTTTGACTACGATGGTAAGCGCGTGAATATCCTCGACACACCAGGACATGAGGACTTTTCAGAAGATACCTATCGTACTTTGATGGCGGTGGATGCTGCGGTCATGGTCGTGGACTCTGCCAAGGGTATTGAGGCTCAAACCAAGAAATTATTTGAGGTTGTCAAACACCGTGGTATTCCAGTCTTTACCTTTATGAATAAGCTAGACCGTGACGGACGTGAGCCACTGGACCTCTTGCAAGAGTTGGAAGAAGTCTTGGGCATTGCTAGCTACCCAATGAACTGGCCAATCGGTATGGGGAAAGCCTTTGAAGGCTTGTATGACCTCTATAATCAACGCTTGGAGCTCTATAAAGGGGATGAGCGTTTTGCCAGCCTAGAAGATGGGGACAAGCTTTTTGGTAGCAATCCTTTCTACGAGCAAGTCAAGGATGACATTGAACTTTTAAATGAAGCTGGGAATGAGTTTTCAGAGGAAGCAATCCTTGCTGGAGAATTGACGCCAGTCTTCTTCGGTTCAGCTTTGACAAACTTTGGTGTGCAGACCTTCCTTGAAACCTTCCTTAAGTTTGCTCCAGAACCACATGGTCACAAGAAAACAGACGGTGAACTTGTGGATCCTTACGATAAGGATTTCTCAGGATTTGTCTTTAAAATCCAAGCCAACATGGACCCTCGTCACCGTGACCGTATCGCCTTTGTCCGTATCGTATCAGGTGAATTTGAGCGTGGTATGAGTGTCAATCTACCTCGTACTGGTAAGGGGGCTAAGCTATCTAATGTCACTCAGTTTATGGCTGAAAGTCGTGAGAATGTAACCAATGCCGTGGCAGGTGATATTATCGGGGTTTACGATACAGGTACTTATCAGGTTGGGGACACTTTGACAGTTGGAAAAAACAAGTTTGAATTTGAACCCCTGCCAACCTTTACACCTGAAATTTTCATGAAAGTTTCTGCTAAGAATGTTATGAAGCAAAAATCCTTCCACAAGGGAATCGAGCAATTGGTGCAAGAAGGTGCCATTCAGCTTTATAAGAATTACCAAACAGGCGAGTACATGCTGGGAGCTGTTGGTCAACTTCAATTTGAAGTCTTTAAGCACCGTATGGAAGGCGAGTACAACGCTGAAGTCGTTATGAGCCCAATGGGTAAAAAGACTGTTCGTTGGATCAAGCCTGAGGACTTGGATGAACGGATGTCCTCAAGCAGAAATATCTTGGCCAAAGACCGTTTCGACCAACCAGTCTTTCTCTTTGAAAATGACTTTGCCCTCCGTTGGTTTGCGGACAAGTATCCAGATGTAGAGTTGGAAGAAAAAATGTAACTCAGTACCAACAATTGGAACTAAAGTTCCTAATTGTTGGACGCTAGTCGCTATTTGGCGAACTAGCTAACTGCCTTACTAACTACGTTTGGCAAATAGAATCGATTTGCCAAACTCCGTGTAGTGGATAATAATACTGCAAAGTTTGCAGTATTTTATCTCAGCATTCTATAAAAAGATGTTGAATATTAAGCCTTATTCGTTCTACTATTAACCTTTATGGTGCTAACTTACAAATAAAAGAAAACTTCAGATAGTCACTTTTTGTGATTGGTCTGAAGTTTTCTTTTTTATACTCAATGAAACTCAAAGAGCAAACTAGGAAGCTAGCCGCAGGCTGCTCAAAATACAGTTTTGAGGTTGTAGATAAGACTGATGAAGTCAGCTCAAAACACTGTTTTGAGGTTGTAGATAAGACTGACGAAGTCAGTAACCATACCTACGGCAAGGTAAAGCTGACGTAGTTTGAAGAGATTTTCGAAGAGTATTACTGTCCATATTTTTGGTAAAAGTCAACTTTTACTTGTATGAAGGTTTTGGCTTCACGTAGGAGTTGAAGAAGGGTGGCACGGGTTTCAAATTCTTCTCTGGTCTTGGGTAGACTGCGGTTACGGAAGACTTCCAGATAGCGTTCGATTTCATCTAGCAAATCAGAAGCAGGATTGGTCTGGCTCAGTTGCCCTGCAATTTTTGAAAAGAGTTGGGCCAAAATCAGGCTCTCGCTGGCAGCTAGGTGACAGGTGTTGATTTGTTGGGCCATGTTTCGCAGGATGCGACTTTGTCGCTGTCTCATCTCAAAGTAGTGAATATGGTAATCGGTCTGGTGAAAGAGGTGGTCAGAATGATCCAAATAGACCAGCCTGAGGGCTTCTTCCAAAAGGGTGTCTAATTCATCTACCAGCTGTGCTCGGTTGCGTCCATCCCCTCTGGATAAATAATATTTGAAGCGCTGGAGGATATCTTTTAACTTTTCTTCCACCAGCGTGTGGTAGTGCTGGATTTCCTCTTCTCGTGAAGGCATGTAGAGATTGACCAGCAAAGCAAATCCTGTACCGATAGCAAAGAGAAGGAATTCATTGACTAGAAGGTCTGGAGAAGTTGACTCTTGTACCAAGAGATGGCTAACCAAAACAGTGCTTGGTGTGATGCCAATTTCCCATCCCATCTTGTAGGCTAGAGGCACATAGAGGGCTAGATAGAGGCCAAGGCTCCAGATATGAAATCCGCTCAAGTGAAAAGCCAGAACACCGATAGCTAGAGCTAGGAGCATGGAAAAGAGTCGATTGCGGGCCAGTTTTAAGGTACTTCTACGAGTATCGGATAGACTCAAGAGGGCGATGATTCCAGCTGAAACTGCTGAGGAGAGATTGAGAAAATAAGCAAGAAAGCAGGCAAGACAGGTGGCTAAGATGAGTTTGGTCGTACGTTGGCTAATAGACATAAGAATTTCCTAATAAGTTAGAATAAAAGCGTAAAAGACAAGACCTGAGCAGGCTTGCCTTTATGAGTTATTTTTTACGGGCTGCTGCGTATTCGGCAACGGCGGTAAAGAGGACATCTGTAGAAGAGTTGAGGGCTGTTTCACATGAGTCTTGGATAACTCCAATCACAAATCCAACACCGACAACTTGCATGGCAATATCGTTTGAAATACCGAAGAGGCTACAAGCAACTGGGATAAGAAGGAGGGATCCTCCGGCAATACCAGAAGCTCCACAGGCTGAGATGGCTGCTACTACACTAAGGACAAAGGCTGTTGCAAAGTCAACAGGAATTCCCAAAGTATTTACTGCAGCAAGGGTTAGAACGTTAATGGTAATCGCTGCTCCGGCCATGTTGATAGTAGATCCAAGTGGGATAGAAACAGAATAGGTATCTGAATCTAGTCCGAGGTCCTGGCAAAGTTTCATATTGACAGGGATGTTGGCCGCAGAACTACGAGTGAAGAAGGCTGTCACACCGCTAACACGCAAACATTTCCAAACGAGGGGATAAGGATTTCTCTTCATAAAGAGGAAGGCAATTAGTGGATTGACTACCAGAGCTACAAAGAACATGGTTGTCACCAAGAGGGCAAGCAAGATTCCATAGTTGGCTAGACTGCTGATTCCCTTATCAGAGATGGTTTTGAAGACAAGACCAAGGATACCAAATGGAGCTAGGTTGATGATCCATTCGACAATCTTAGAAGTCACATCAGCCATGGTTTTCAGCAATTCTTTACTATTTTTGCTGGCCTCTCTCATAGCAATCCCGAAAACAACTGCCCAAGACAGGATACCGATGTAGTTGGCTGTGACAAGGGCATTGACTGGGTTGTCAACCAATTTGAGCAAGAGGTTGCTGAGAACCTGACCAATCCCATCTGGTGGTGCGATTTCTGTATTGGTACTATTTAAGGTAATCTCAACAGGGACAATGAAGCTTGCTAGGACAGCAACAAGTGCCGCTGCAAAGGTTCCTACCAAGTAAAGGAAGATAACCGTTTTCATGTTGCTATTTTGTCCCTTTTGATGTTGGGAAAGGGCGTTAGCAACTAGGGCAAAGACTAGAATAGGTGCGATGGCTTTTAGACCGCCAACAAAGAGATCTCCAAGTAGACCAATTCCTGAAATGTTAGGAAGTGTCAGTCCTAGGGTTCCTCCAATAAGCATACCAATCAAAATCCGTTTGATTAGGCTTGCCTTATTCCAAGCATGAATGATTTTTTTCATAACAACCTCCTTAGTTGTGTAATGTTTATGATTATAGTATAAATATGAGCTAAAATCAAGAATTTTCTGTCTATTTTGGCTATTATTTTTGAATATTTATGGAGATTCATCACTTGTGAAAGTATGGTATAATAAATGAAAGGAGTTTTCTATGCAAGAATTTTTTAAAACCTACCTCAATAAGCTTGATATAACAACGATTATTGAGAATATCTTAACCAAGTTACTTTCTCTTTTATTCTTATTTTTACTCTTTTATATAGCTAAGAAATTGCTCCATACCATGGTGCAGAGAATTGTTAAACCTTCTCTAAAAATGTCTCGTCATGATGTCGGGCGTCAGAAAACCATCTCACGTTTATTAGAGAATGTGTTTAATTATACCCTCTATTTCTTTTTACTTTACTGTATCTTGTCTATTTTAGGCTTACCAGTTTCTAGTTTGCTGGCAGGCGCTGGGATTGCTGGGGTGGCTATTGGGATGGGAGCTCAAGGTTTTCTGTCTGATGTCATCAATGGCTTTTTCATCCTTTTTGAACGTCAATTGGATGTGGGAGATGAGGTTGTTCTGACAAATGGTCCTATTACTGTATCGGGCAAAGTTGTCAGCGTCGGTATTCGAACAACGCAACTCAGAGGAGAAGACCAGGTTCTGCACTTCGTTCCCAATCGGAATATTACCGTCGTCAGCAATTTCTCTCGGACAGACCAGGTCTGAAATTTTAGCAGATTTATGGTACAATAGAAAGAGTTTGGTAAAGGAGAGAAGATGTTTTTAGAAAAACAGTTGGGCAATGGTTGCGCCTGGATTAACCTAGATTTGGACAAGTTGAAAAAACTAGAGGACCTTTCTGAAATCTACGGTTTGGATAAGGAAACCATTGAATACGCACTGGATAGAAATGAGCGCGCCCATATGGATTATCACCGTGAAAATGGGACTGTGACCTTTATCTACAATGTCTTGAACTTGAAAAAGGATAAGGCATACTACGAAGCCTTTCCCATGACCTTTATCGTAGAACATCGTCGCCTAATTACCATTAGTAATACTAAGAACGCCTATGTCATTGAACAGATGACCCGTTATCTGGAGAGTCATGACACGCTTTCGATTTACAAGTTTCTCTTTGCTAGTCTGGAAATCATCAGCAATGCCTACTATCCTGTCATCGAACAGATGGACAAGAGTAAGGATGAAGTCAATGGTCTCTTGCGCCAGAGGACGACCAAGAAAAACCTCTTTGCCCTTTCCGACTTGGAGACTGGTATGGTTTACCTCACTGCGGCTGCCAAGCAAAATCGCATGTTGCTGGAGCATATTCAAGGGCATGCCCTCTATCGCAGTTTTAACGAGATTGAGAGAGAACAGTTTGATGATGCTATGATTGAGGCTCATCAGCTGGTATCCATGACAGACTTGATTTCTCAGGTCCTCCAACAACTATCAGCATCTTACAATAACATCCTAAACAACAACCTGAATGATAATTTGACAACCTTGACTATCATCTCAGTCTTGCTAGCGGTTTTGGCAGTCGTGACAGGCTTTTTCGGAATGAATGTTCCCCTACCTTTAACAGATGAGCCCCATGCTTGGCTCTACATCAGTTTAGCCAGTGCAGGATTGTGGATTGTCTTGTCATTGTTATTAAGGAAAATTGCGAAAAAAAGTTAAGAAAAGGAGCCAGAATGGCGATTGAAAATTACATGCCAGATTTTGCTGTGGAAGCAGTTTATGATCTGACAGTTCCAAGCCTGCAGGCGCAGGGAATCAAGGCTGTTTTGGTCGATTTGGACAATACCCTCATTGCTTGGAACAACCCTGATGGGACGCCAGAGATGAAGCAATGGCTGCATGACCTTCGGGACGCGGGAATTCGCATCATCGTAGTCTCAAATAACACTAAAAAACGCGTCCAACGAGCAGTTGAAAAATTTGGGATTGACTACGTTTATTGGGCTCTGAAGCCCTTCACATTAGGGATTAGCCGTGCCATGAAGGAATTCCACTATGAGAAAAAGGAAGTGGTCATGGTTGGCGACCAGCTCATGACAGATATACGAGCGGCCCACCGTGCAGGTATTCGCTCGATTTTAGTCAAACCCTTGGTCCAACACGACTCGATCAAGACACAGATTAACCGAGCTCGTGAGCGCCGTGTCATGCGAAAAATTACTGAAAAGTACGGACCGATTACATATAAAAAAGGAATTTAACTATGGAAGAAATTCTCTGTATTGGTTGTGGAGCAACCATTCAGACGACAGACAAGGCTGGTCTTGGTTTTACACCCCAGTCGGCACTTGAAAAAGGTTTGGAGACAGGCGAAGTCTATTGCCAACGCTGTTTCCGTCTCCGCCACTACAATGAAATCACAGATGTTCAGTTGACGGACGATGATTTCCTTAAGCTCTTGCACGAGGTGGGAGACAGTGATGCCTTAGTGGTCAATGTCATTGATATCTTTGATTTTAATGGCTCTGTCATTCCAGGATTGCCACGTTTTGTATCGGGCAATGATGTCCTCTTGGTTGGAAATAAAAAAGATATACTGCCCAAGTCTGTTAAACCGGGCAAGATTAGTCAGTGGCTCATGGAACGTGCCCACGAAGAAGGTCTTCGTCCAGTCGATGTCGTCCTAACTTCAGCACAAAATAAGCATGCCATTAAGGAAGTCATTGACAAGATTGAACACTACCGTAAGGGGCGCGATGTCTATGTGGTCGGTGTGACCAACGTTGGAAAATCAACTCTCATCAATGCCATCATTCAAGAAATCATGGGTGATCAGAATGTCATCACGACTTCGCGCTTCCCAGGGACAACCTTGGACAAAATTGAGATTCCGCTTGACGACGGTTCTTATATCTACGATACGCCGGGGATCATCCACCGTCATCAGATGGCCCATTATTTGACTGCTAAAAACCTTAAGTATGTCAGCCCTAAAAAGGAAATCAAGCCTAAAACCTATCAGCTCAATCCTGAACAAACCCTGTTTCTAGGTGGTCTCGGACGCTTTGACTTCATTGCAGGTGAGAAGCAAGGATTTACAGCTTTCTTTGATAATGAACTCAAACTCCACCGAACCAAGCTAGAAGGTGCTAGTGCTTTCTACGATAAGCACCTAGGAACCCTCCTCACACCACCAAATAGCAAGGAAAAAGAAGATTTTCCAAAACTAGTCCAACATGTATTTAACATCAAGGACAAGACAGACCTAGTCATCTCAGGACTCGGCTGGATCCGTGTAACAGGCACAGCCAAAGTCGCCGTCTGGGCACCAGAAGGCGTCGCCGTTGTCACACGAAAAGCAATTATTTAAACACAGAAAGGAAAGGGTTTTCTGAATTCGGGCGAGCAAGGCGAACCCCATAGAGAATACTTTTCGCTGTGGTGTTAGTTGGTACAAGTGATTGTACCAACTGCGGAAAATTTGAGACCTTAGGCTCAAATTTTAGTCATGAAAGTCCGAAGGACTTTGCTGACGTCCGTCACCACTTCAGAAAAGTATAAAAAGAAACTCTTTTAAAGAAATTATGTCATTAACATCAAAACAACGTGCCTTCCTCAACAGCCAGGCACACACCCTCAAACCCATTATCCAAATCGGGAAAAATGGTCTCAACGACCAAATTAAAACCAGCGTCCGTCAGGCACTTGACGCTCGTGAATTGATCAAGGTTACTCTTTTGCAAAATACCGATGAAAATATCCACGAAGTAGCTGAAATTTTGGAAGAAGAAATCGGTGTGGATACAGTCCAAAAAATCGGACGCATCTTAATCTTGTTTAAACAATCCAGCAAGAAAGAAAATCGCAAGATTTCTAAAAAAGTCAAAGAAATCTAAAAACTATACTCCAAATAACTGTTTTTACAGAGAAATAAAGGAGACTAGCCTATGGCAATCGAACTATTGACTCCCTTTACCAAGGTAGAGTTGGAGCCGGAAATCAAGGAGAAAAAACGCAAACAAGTCGGGATTTTAGGGGGGAATTTTAACCCTGTTCACAATGCCCATCTCATTGTTGCGGACCAAGTACGGCAACAGTTGGGGCTGGATCAGGTTCTGCTCATGCCTGAATACCAACCTCCTCATGTTGATAAAAAGGAAACCATTCCTGAACACCATCGTCTCAAGATGCTTGAGTTGGCGATTGAGGGGATTGAAGGTCTGGCCATTGAAACTATTGAGTTAGAGCGCAAGGGAATTTCCTACACCTACGACACCATGAAGATTTTAACAGAGAAGAATCCAGATACGGATTATTACTTTATCATCGGTGCCGATATGGTGGACTATCTGCCTAAGTGGTACCGAATTGATGAACTGGTAGATATGGTTCAGTTTGTGGGAGTTCAGCGCCCACGCTACAAGGCAGGGACTTCCTATCCAGTTATCTGGGTGGATGTGCCTCTCATGGATATCTCGTCCAGCATGGTGCGTGACTTCATTGCCCAAGGTCGGAAACCCAATTTTCTCCTACCTCAGCCAGTGCTAGACTACATCGAGAAGGAGGGGCTCTACTGATGGCCTATCAAGACTATATCAACTGCTCTCGTGAGGCTTTGTTGGAAAAAATGGCAGAGCTTCTACCCGAGAAACGGTTAACCCATTGCTTGGGTGTGGAGCGTGCAGCCATAGAACTGGCTCAGCGATTTGGAATCGATACTGAGAAAGCAGGTCTAGCCGGCCTTCTTCATGACTATGCTAAAAAGCTGTCAGATCAGGAATTTTTAGACTTGATTGACCGTTATCAGCTAGACCCTGACCTCAAAAACTGGGGCAATAATGTTTGGCATGGTATGGTTGGCATCTACAAGATTCAAGAAGATTTGAATTTGCATGATCCAGAAATCCTGCGAGCCATTGAAATCCATACAGTCGGGGCCAGTCAGATGACAGACTTAGATAAGGCCATCTATGTCGCAGACTATATCGAGCACAATCGAGCCTTTCCTGGAGTAGATGTGGCACGTGAGATTGCTGAGCTATCGCTCAATAAGGCAGTGGCCTATGAAACAGCTCGCACCGTGGAGCATCTGGCTCATCAGGAATTCCCTATCTATCCCCAGACCCTTGAAACCTATAACGCCTTTGTGCACTATTTGAAAGAGGACTAAATGAAGACGGCTTTTATAATCATTGATGTTCAGAATATTTTAGTGGAAACCGGTTTTCAGACAAATAGTCTATTGGAAAAAATTTCTTATTTACAAAACCAGGCTAGAAGTAAGAATATTGAAATTATCTATGTTCAACATATTGAGAACTCTGAAGCTCAAACATCAGAAGATTGGAAGTTATCTGCGCTTTTAAATCGAAAACCTGATGAAAAGGTCTTTCAGAAGAAGTATAACAGTATTTTCAAAGAAACTGGTTTAAAAGAATACTTGGATAAACAGGGGATTGAAAAATTAGTTTTATGTGGTATGCAGACAGAATATTGTGTGGATACCTCTGTCAAGGTTGCCTTTGAATATGGCTATCAGCTTATTATTCCAGAAGGAACTTGCACAACGTTTGATGGGAAAGACATTCCAGCAGTAACGATAAATGAATTTTATGAGGGCATTTGGGAGGGTCGCTTTGCAGATGTCCTAGATTACAAACATCTTTTCTAGAAAGAGGACTAAATGAACGAAAAAGAATTACTAAAACTAGTCGTGAAAGCGGCTGATGAGAAACGTGCGGAGGATATCCTCGCACTTGACGTACAAGAATTGACTAGCGTGACTGACTACTTTGTGATCACTAGCTCAATGAATAGCCGTCAGTTGGACGCTATCGCTGACAATATTCGTGAAAAAGTAGCGGAAGCAGGTTTTAAAGGAAGCCATGTCGAAGGCGATGCAGCTGGAGGCTGGGTCCTACTAGACCTCGGCGCTGTCGTTGTGCATATCTTTTCAGAAGAAATGCGTGCCCATTATAACCTAGAAAAACTATGGCATGAGGCGAATTCAGTAGATATTTCAGAAGCTCTTGCTTAGAAGGTGAACTCAGTTGTAGTCAACTGGGTTTCTTTGCTTATTTTAGAAAATTGATGGAAAGGTAAAGAGCGAGTGGTGTTTGCCATGGAGGCTCTTGGTATCATGATTATGGCAACTTATGAAACCTTTGCGGCGGTCTATGATGCAGTAATGGACGATAGTTTATACGACAAATGGACGGATTTTTCTCTGCGTCACTTGCCTAAGACCAAGGAGAGAAAGAAACTCTTGGAACTGGCTTGTGGGACAGGAATTCAATCTGTGCGCTTCTCTCAAGCTGGTTTTGATGTGACTGGACTGGACTTGAGCGCAGATATGTTGAAAATTGCCGAAAAGAGAGCGGCTTTAGCAAAGCAAAAGATTGATTTCATTGAAGGCAATATGCTGGATTTGTCCAAGGCAGGAAAATATGACTTTGTTACTTGTTATTCGGACTCTATCTGCTACATGCAGGATGAGGTGGAAGTGGGAGATGTCTTTAAGGAAGTGTATAATGCCCTCAACGAAGATGGTGTCTTCATCTTTGATGTGCATTCTACCTACCAGACAGACGAAGTTTTTCCAGGTTATTCCTACCATGAAAATGCAGAAGATTTTGCTATGTTATGGGACACCTACGAGGATGCGGCGCCTCACTCCATCGTGCATGAGTTGACTTTCTTTATCAAGGAGTCTGACGGCTCCTTTAGTCGCCACGATGAAGTGCATGAGGAGAGGACTTATGAGGTTCTGACCTATGATATCTTGCTGGAACAGGCTGGTTTCAAGTCCTTCAAACTCTATGCGGACTTTGAGGACAAGGAGCCAACAGAAACCAGCACCCGTTGGTTTTTTGTAGCGAAGAAGTAGGAGAAATCTATGACCATCACAGGTATTATCGCGGAGTTTAATCCTTTTCATAATGGGCACAAATACCTGCTGGAACAGGCCGAGGGACTGAAAATCGTTGCCATGTCTGGGAATTTCATGCAACGAGGAGAGCCTGCTATTCTGGACAAGTGGACACGGGCCCAGATGGCACTGGAAAATGGGGCAGACTTGGTAGTGGAATTGCCCTTTTTAGTCAGTGTTCAGGCAGCGGATTTCTTCGGTCAAGGAGCTGTGGATATCTTGGCTCGATTGGGCATTGATACTCTAGCTTTTGGGACAGAGGAAGTTCTGGATTACCAGAAAATCGCTGACTTATACACAGAGAAAGGTGCTGAGATGGAGAAATTTGTGGAAAATCTTCCTGATTCCCTCTCTTATCCCCAGAAAACCCAAGCTATGTGGAAAGAATTTGCGGGTCTTGATTTTTCAGGCAATACGCCCAATCATGTTCTAGCTCTAGCCTATGCCAAGGCGGTTGCCGGGCGGAACATCAAGTTGCATCCTATTCAACGTCAGGGAGCGGGTTACCATTCTGTGGATAAGGATGTGGATTTTGCCTCAGCGACGGCTCTGCGTCAACACCAGAAGGACCAAGATTTCTTAGAACGCTTTATGCCATCTATTACCCTTTTTGAGGAGGCCAGTAAGGTGGGCTGGTATGATTATTTTCCCTTGCTCCATTATCAAATCTTGTCAAATCCCGACCTAACTACTATCTATCAGGTAAATCAAGAAATGGCTGTGCGTATTAATGAAGCTATTAAAACAGCACAGTCTGTAGAAGAATTAGTCGAGGCGGTTGCGACCAAACGATATACCAAAGCGCGTGTCAGACGCCTCTTGACTTATATCTTAGTGCAAGCTAGAGAAAGTGACTTGCCAGAAGCCATTCATGTTCTTGGCTTTACCGAAAAAGGCAGAAAGCATCTCAAGTCTTTGAAAGGTCAGGTCAATCTAGTCAGCCGAATTGGAAAAGAACTTTGGGATCCCATGACTCAAAATGCAGACCAGATTTACCGACTGGGTAATCCAAGTATAGCAGAGCAGAATTTCGGCAGAGTACCGATTAGAATAGAAACAAACTAAGTCTACAGAAAGGTAGGCTTTTTAAATAACAAGTTTATTTTAGTGATTGTGTCCTAAATTACTCAAAACATATTCTATTTTAGGTTTGTGAAAATCACTTTTTTATGGTAGAATGTAAAAGAATGTATGTCATTCGGAATAACAATAAAATGAGGTAAAAACATGGAAATCATGTCGCTTGCGATTGCTGTTTTTGCCGTCATCATTGGTTTAGTCATTGGATATGTCAGCATCTCAGCCAAGATGAAATCATCTCAGGAAGCTGCAGAGTTGATGCTTTTAAATGCTGAACAAGAAGCAACTAATTTACGTGGACAAGCTGAGCGTGAAGCGGATTTACTTGTTAATGAAGCTAAACGTGAAAGCAAGTCTCTTAAAAAAGAAGCACTATTGGAGGCCAAAGAAGAAGCCAGAAAATACCGTGAAGAAGTGGACGCTGAATTCAAATCAGAACGTCAAGAACTCAAACAAATCGAAAGTCGTTTGACAGAGAGAGCTGCTAGCCTTGATCGTAAGGACGACAATTTGACGAGTAAAGAACAAACACTTGAACAAAAAGAACAAAGTATTTCTGATAGAGCGAAAAACCTTGATGCGCGTGAAGAGCAATTAGAGGAAGTCGAAAGACAAAAAGAAGCTGAACTAGAACGTATTGGTGCTCTGTCTCAGGCAGAAGCACGAGATATTATCTTGGCACAGACAGAGGAAAACTTGACCAAGGAGATTGCTAGCCGTATTCGCGAAGCTGAGCAAGAGGTCAAGGAACGTTCTGATAAAATGGCCAAGGATATCCTGGTTCAAGCTATGCAACGTATCGCTGGTGAATATGTAGCGGAGTCAACTAACTCAACAGTTCATCTGCCAGACGATACTATGAAGGGACGCATTATTGGTCGTGAAGGTCGTAACATTCGTACCTTCGAAAGTTTGACAGGGGTCGATGTGATTATCGACGATACACCAGAAGTGGTGACCTTGTCAGGATTTGATCCGATTCGTCGTGAGATTGCCCGTATGACTATGGAAATGTTGCTCAAAGATGGTCGTATTCATCCAGCTCGTATTGAAGAGCTGGTTGAGAAAAACCGTCAAGAGATTGACAATAAAATCCGTGAATACGGTGAGGCTGCTGCCTATGAGATTGGTGCGCCGAACCTCCATCCAGACTTGATGAAGATTATGGGACGTTTGCAGTTCCGTACCTCTTATGGACAAAATGTCTTGCGCCATTCGATTGAGGTTGCTAAGTTGGCTGGTATTATGGCTAGTGAGCTTGGTGAAAATGCTGCTCTTGCTCGTCGTGCTGGATTCCTTCACGATATCGGGAAAGCCATTGACCGTGAGGTTGAAGGTAGCCACGTTGAAATCGGTACGGAATTGGCACGTAAGTACAAGGAACACCCAGTTGTGGTCAATACGATTGCAAGTCACCACGGTGATGTTGAAGCTGAGAGCGTGATTGCAGTGATCGTCGCTGCAGCAGACGCCTTGAGTGCGGCACGTCCAGGTGCTCGTAGTGAGTCTCTTGAAAGCTACATCAAGCGTCTCCATGATTTGGAAGAAATTGCTAACGGCTTTGAAGGGGTACAAAATAGCTTTGCCCTTCAAGCAGGACGTGAAATCCGTATCATGGTCAATCCAGGACAAATCAAGGACGACAAAGTCACAATCTTGGCTCACAAAGTTCGTGAGAAAATTGAAAACAATCTCGATTACCCAGGAAATATCAAGGTAACCGTGATTCGCGAGCTTCGTGCAGTAGATTATGCCAAATAAATAAGAAAGAGCAGTTGAAAAATTACTGCTTTTTTGTTACACTAGATAGAAAGACTGTAAAGGATAATCTGGCTTTTTGCCGTTATTCTAGAGAAATGTTATTTCACAGACTGACTAAAAGGAGACACAATGGTAGACCGAGGCTTACTAATCGTTTTTTCTGGTCCTTCAGGGGTTGGAAAAGGAACGGTTAGAAGAGAGATTTTTGAGAGTTCTGAAAATCAATTTCAATATTCTGTATCTATGACGACACGCGCACAACGTCCTGGAGAAGTGGACGGTGTTGATTATTTCTTCCGTACTCGGGAAGAGTTTGAAGAGCTGATTCGTCAAGGTCAGATGTTGGAATACGCAGAATATGTCGGCAACTACTATGGAACTCCTCTGACCTACGTCAATGAAACCTTGGACAAGGGAATCGATGTTTTCCTTGAAATTGAAGTTCAGGGTGCTCTTCAGGTTAAGAAAAAGGTTCCAGATGCTGTCTTTATCTTCCTGACACCACCAGATTTGGATGAATTGCAAGATCGTTTGGTAGGTCGTGGAACAGACAGTGCAGAAGTGATTGCCCAACGAATCGAAAAAGCCAAGGAAGAAATTGCTCTCATGCGTGAGTATGATTATGCGATTGTCAACGATCAGGTGCCCCTAGCTGCTGAGCGTGTCAAACGTGTTATCGAAGCAGAGCACTTCCGTGTGGATCGTGTCATTGGTCACTATCAGGAGATGTTACCAAAATCTCCAACTAGCCGATAAAATTTAGAAAATAGGTACAAGCAAATGATGTTAAAACCCTCTATTGATACCTTGCTCGACAAGGTTCCATCAAAATATTCACTCGTAATCTTGGAAGCAAAACGTGCCCACGAATTGGAAGCAGGTGCGCCAGCAACTCAAGGTTTCAAGTCTGAAAAATCAACTCTTCGCGCTTTAGAAGAAATCGAATCAGGGAACGTTACAATTCACCCAGATCCAGAAGGTAAACGTGAAGCAGTGCGTCGCCGTATCGAAGAAGAAAAACGTCGCAAAGAAGAAGAAGAAAAGAAAATCAAAGAGCAAATCGCTAAAGAAAAAGAAGATGGTGAAAAAATTTAAGGTTGGGGGGACTCAATCTTATTTTTTCTATTGCAAGAATGTACTGACAAGGAGGAGGTGAGAAGATGACTATAGCTAAGATTATCGTAGATGTGCCCTTGATGCAGACAGACCAGCCTTATAGTTACAGGATTCCTGAGGAATTTCTGGGAATGCTGGAAGTTGGGATGCGGGTTCATGTGCCCTTTGGTAAGGGGAATCGCCTGATTCAAGGGATTGTTCTTGGTTTGGAGTCCCAACCAGATGAAGAAGAGGCTAATCATGATTTAAAAGATATTGCGGAGGTGCTGGATTTTTCTCCTGTTCTCACGCAAGAACAACTCTGGCTTGCTGAGGAGTTACGCAAGTCCGTCTTCTCCTATAAAATCTCCATCCTCAAGGCTATGCTACCAGGATTTCTGAACTCCAGCTATGACAAGATTCTCTATCCTCTTGCAGGTCTGAGTCAGGAAGACCGAGAGCGCTTGTTTGGTTCAGAGGATTCGCTTGCATTTTCTTCTCTGGATTTAGCTAAGCAAGCTGAAATGATGCGTTTGACTAGAAAAGGCCTGCTTGGTCTAGAATATCAGGCAATTGATCAAAAGAAGGTCAAGACCCAGTCTTGGTATGAGGTTGACCTTGCTCAATTAGAAAGTGTAGAGATTTCTACGCGTGCTAAGAAAAAGTTGGAATTGAGAGATTATTTGCTGTCTCATCCAGAGAGTGCTTCTTTGGCTAGTTTGTTAGAGTCCTACTCGCGGGAGCAAGTCAACTTCTTTGTGGAACAAGGTGCTGTGACCATAGTCCAAAAGGAAGTTCAACGCTCGGCTGCTTATTTTGAAGGGATTGAAGCAAGTCAGCCTTTGGAATTGAATCCAGAGCAAAGACAGGCGCGTGATGCGGTTGTCAGTGCGATTGGCAGTCATCAGGCTCCCTTCCTCCTTCAAGGGATTACAGGAAGTGGGAAGACCGAGGTTTACTTGCAGATTATCCAAGGGGCCTTGGACAAGGGCAAGACAGCTATTTTGCTGGTACCTGAGATTTCCTTGACTCCTCAGATGACGGAGCGTTTTATCGCTCGTTTTGGGGATAAGGTTGCCATTCTTCACTCTGGCCTGTCTAATGGTGAAAAGTATGATGAATGGCGCAAAGTGGAACGTGGCGATGCCCAAGTTGTTGTTGGTGCTAGATCGGCCATCTTTGCTCCGCTGAAGAATCTAGGTGTTATGATTATCGATGAGGAGCACGAAGCGACTTATAAGCAGGACAGCAATCCCCGTTACCATGCTAGAGAGGTTGCTATTCTAAGGTCCCAGTACAATCAAGCAGCTCTGGTACTTGGTTCAGCAACTCCTAGTCTGGAAAGCCGTGCGCGGGCTGGAAAAGGCGTCTATCAACACTTGCGTCTGACTCAACGCGCCAATCCTTTAGCTAGGATCCCTGAGGTTCAAGTGGTTGATTTTCGTGACTATATCGGACAAAACGAGACGTCAAACTTTACGCCTCCCTTGCTAGAAGCCATTCAAGACCGTCTAGCTAAAAAAGAGCAGGTGGTTCTCATGCTCAATCGCCGTGGTTATTCTAGCTTTGTCATGTGTCGGGAATGTGGGACGGTAGATACTTGTCCCAACTGTGATATTTCCCTGACCTTGCATATGGATACCAAGACCATGAATTGCCATTATTGTGGTTTCTCCAAGGATATTCCTAAGGTCTGTCCTAACTGTAAGAGCCGTAGCATTCGTTACTATGGGACGGGAACACAGAAGGCTTATGACGAGCTGACAGAACTCTTTCCCCAAGCCCGTATTTTGCGGATGGATGTGGATACGACTCGTAAGAAAGGTAGTCATCAAGCCCTGCTTGACCAGTTTGGACGAGGGGAAGCGGATATCTTGCTAGGTACACAGATGATTGCCAAGGGCTTGGATTTTCCCAATGTGACCCTAGTAGGAGTTCTCAATGCAGATACAGCCTTGAATCTGCCTGACTTCCGTTCTTCTGAAAGAACTTTCCAGCTCTTGACTCAGGTGGCAGGCCGTGCAGGTCGTGCTGAAAAAGCTGGTCAGGTCTTGATTCAGTCCTATAATCCGCAGCACTATGCTATTCGATTTGCCAAGGATCAGGATTACGAAGGCTTTTATGCCTATGAAATGGGAATCAGACGACAACTTGGTTATCCACCTTACTATTTCACGATTGGTATTACCCTTTCTCATAAGAAGGAAGAAGAGGTGATTAAACGCGCCTATGAAGTCATGAACATTTTGAGGTCAGGCTTGTCAGAAACCAGTAACATTCTTGGGCCAACGCCCAAACCCATTGCCCGCACCCACAACCTCTATCATTACCAAATTTTAATTAAATATCGTTTAGAAGATGAGCTGGGGCCGACCCTCAACCAAGTCTTGGCCTTGACTCAAGAACGGGAAAATAGTGAGCTCCGTCTCAGCATTGACCATGAGCCACAGCAATTTTTATAAGAAGGAGAAGATATGACAAAATTAATCTTTATGGGGACCCCCGACTTTTCAGCAACAGTCTTAAAAGGACTTTTGACAGATGACCGTTATGAGATTCTAGCTGTTGTGACCCAGCCAGACCGTGCTGTTGGTCGTAAAAAAGTTATCCAAGAAACCCCAGTCAAGCAGGCTGCCAAGAAAGCAGGCCTTCCTATTTATCAACCTGAAAAATTATCTGGAAGTCTAGAGATGGAAGCTATTATGAATTTAGGAGCAGATGGAATTGTGACTGCTGCTTTTGGGCAGTTTCTCCCAAGCAAACTCCTTGATAGCATGGACTTTGCGGTCAATGTTCACGCCTCTCTTCTTCCAAAACACCGTGGTGGTGCGCCTATCCATTATGCCTTGATTCAAGGTGATGAGGAAGCTGGTGTGACCATTATGGAAATGGTTAAGGAAATGGATGCAGGGGATATGATTTCTCGTCGTAGCATTCCGATCACAGATGAGGACAATGTTGGCACCTTGTTTGAAAAATTGGCGCTAGTTGGTCGTGATTTGCTTTTGGACACTTTGCCTGCCTATATTGCTGGTGATATCAAACCTGAACCGCAGGATCCAAGTCAGGTTACCTTCTCTCCAAATATCCAGCCAGAGGAAGAAAAATTAGATTGGACTAAAAGCAATCGTCAACTCTTTAACCAGATCCGTGGGATGAACCCCTGGCCTGTTGCCCATACTTTCCTTAAGGGTGACCGATTTAAGATTTATGAAGCGCTACCAGTAGAAGGTCAGGGAAATCCAGGTGAGATCCTCTCTATCGGCAAGAAAGAATTGATCGTCGCGACAGCTGAAGGAGCTCTATCCCTCAAACAAGTGCAACCAGCTGGTAAGCCTAAGATGGACATTGCTTCCTTCCTCAATGGAGTTGGACGGACATTGACTGTAGGAGAACGATTTGGTGACTAAAGTAGAAACGGCAAGAAGTCTAGCTCTAGCAGTGCTAGAGGATGTTTTTGTTAATCAAGCATATTCAAATATTGCTTTAAATAAACACCTCAAGGGAAGTCAACTTTCGGCAGCAGACAAGGGCTTGGTGACCGAGCTGGTCTATGGAACGGTAGCCCGTAAACTGACTCTGGAATGGTACCTATCCCACTTGATAGAAGACCGAGACCAGTTAGATAACTGGCTCTATGTCCTTCTCCTCATGAGTGCCTACCAGCTCCGCTATCTGGACAAGATTCCAGACCATGCTGTGGTCAATGAAGCAGTGGAATTGGCTAAAGTCCGTAAAAAGGGAAGTGAAAAATTGGTCAACGCCGTTCTTCGTCGTATCCTGCGTGAAGGTTGGCCAGATATTGCCAGCATCAAACGAAAAAATAAGCGTGATTCCATAGCCTATTCTCTCCCGGTTTGGTTAATTGCCAAGCTCAAGGAAGAATACGGAGAGGAGCGAGCGCAAGCTATTTTTGAAAGTCTCTTGGTGCGAAACAAAGCCAGTATTCGTGTAACAGATTTAAGCCAAAAAGAGGAAATCCAAGCCTTGTTGGAGGCCAGTGCTTCATCCTTGTCTCCTTCTGGTCTGGTTAAGGAGCAAGGACATTTTGCAGGCCATGATTTGTTTGCGGATGGAGCTATTACCATCCAAGATGAATCCAGCCAGCTTGTTGCTCCGACGCTTGATTTACAAGGTGATGAACAGGTTCTAGATACCTGTGCTGCTCCAGGAGGAAAAACAGCCCATATAGCTTCTTACCTGACGACAGGTCGAGTTACTGCACTAGATCTTTATGACCATAAGCTGAGCTTGATCCAAGAAAATGCCCAACGTCTAGGAGTTGCAGACCGAGTTCAAACGCAAAAATTAGATGCCAGAAAGGTGCATGAGTTTTTTGGTAAGAATTCTTTTGATAAGATTTTGGTGGATGCTCCCTGTTCAGGAATCGGTCTGCTGCGCCGGAAACCAGATATCAAATACAATAAAGAAACGGCAGATTTCGCGTCCTTACAGGAAATTCAGCTAGAAATATTAGGTAGTGTTTGTCAAACACTACGCAAAGGTGGTATAATAACTTATAGTACCTGTACTATTGTCTCAGAGGAGAATTTTCAAGTCGTTGAGGCGTTTTTAGAAAGTCATCCTGAGTTCGAGCAGGTAAAACTAGAACATGAATGTAAGGATATCATGAAAGACGGCTGTATCCTCATTACACCTGAATTGTATGGAAGTGATGGATTCTTCATCAGTCAATTTCGCAAGATATCGGATTAGGAAGGAACTGACACATGGAAATTTCATTATTAACAGATGTTGGTCAGAAACGAACAAATAACCAAGACTATGTCAACCACTATGTCAATAGAGCTGGACGTACAATGATTATTTTAGCTGATGGGATGGGAGGACACCGTGCAGGAAATATCGCGAGTGAAATGGCGGTTACAGATTTAGGTATCGCTTGGGTAGATACCCAAATTGATACCATCAACGAGGTGCGTGAATGGTTTGCTAACAACCTTGAGATGGAAAATAAAAAGATTAACCAATTGGGGCAAGATGAAGCCTATAAAGGAATGGGAACAACTCTTGAGGCTGTAGCCATTATTGACAATCAGGCTATTTATGCCCACGTTGGAGATTCTCGTATTGGTTTAATTCGTGGAGAAGAATACCACCAGTTAACGAGCGATCATTCCTTGGTCAATGAATTGCTTAAGGCAGGTCAATTGACACCTGAAGAAGCAGCTAGCCACCCACAGAAAAATATTATTACCCAGTCAATCGGTCAAAAAGATGAAATTCAGCCTGATTTTGGAATAATTACCCTTGAGCCGGGAGACTATCTTCTACTTAATAGTGATGGATTAACAAATATGATTTCAGGAAGTGAAATCTATGATATTGTAACCAGCGATATTCCTTTGGCAGATAAGGCAGCAACCTTGATCCGTTTTGCCAACAATGCTGGTGGATTGGACAATATTACAGTTGCCCTTATTGCTGTTAATGAGGAGGCAACGGAATGATCCAAATCGGCAAGATTTTTGCCGGGCGGTATCGAATTATCAAACAAATTGGTCGAGGAGGCATGGCAGATGTCTATTTGGCCAAGGATTTGATTTTGGACGGTGAAGAAGTGGCAGTGAAGGTCCTGAGGACCAACTACCAAACAGACCCGATTGCTGTGGCACGTTTCCAGCGGGAAGCGAGAGCCATGGCGGATCTGGACCATCCTCATATCGTTCGGATTACAGATATTGGTGAAGAAGAGGGGCAACAGTATCTCGCAATGGAATATGTTGCTGGATTAGACCTCAAACGCTATATCAAGGAACATCACCCTCTTTCAAATGAAGAAGCGATTCGAATCATGGGACAAATCCTCTTGGCTATGCGCTTAGCCCATACTCGAGGAATTGTTCATAGAGATTTAAAACCGCAAAATATCCTTTTGACACCAGATGGGACTGCCAAGGTTACAGACTTTGGAATCGCAGTAGCCTTTGCTGAGACGAGTTTGACTCAGACCAACTCAATGCTAGGTTCGGTTCATTATTTATCGCCAGAGCAGGCGCGTGGTTCTAAAGCAACTGTGCAGAGTGATATCTATGCTATGGGGATTATTTTCTACGAGATGCTGACAGGTCATATTCCTTACGATGGGGATAGTGCGGTGACCATTGCCCTCCAGCATTTCCAGAAACCATTGCCATCGGTTATAGCTGAAAATCCATCTGTGCCTCAGGCTTTAGAAAATGTTGTTATCAAGGCAACTGCCAAGAAATTGACAGATCGCTACAAATCAGTCGCTGAAATGTATGTGGATTTGTCTAGTAGTTTGTCTTATAATCGTCGTAATGAACCAAAGCTAGTCTTTGACGATGCGACTAAGGCGGATACCAAGACTCTTCCTAAAGTTCCACAAAGTACCTTGACTTCTATTCCTAAAGCTCCGGTACAAGAGGGAAGACCTCAACCTAAGCCCCAGCCTCATCAGACAGAAAAAACGGTACCTAGTCCAAAGCCAACCAAACGCCGTCGCATGAAAGCACGTTATCCAATTTTATTTGCGACCTTCTTGTTAGTTGTGGCATCTTTGGTATGGATTTTATATAGAACGCCCGCTACCATTGCCATTCCAAAAGTGGCAGGGCAGACGGTTGCAGAAGCTAAAGAAGCTCTTAAAAAAGCCAATTTTGAGGTTGGTGAAGAAAAAGCAGAGGCCAGTGATAAGGTTGAAGAAGGTAGGGTTATTCGTACCGATCCTGATGCTGGTACAACACGTAAAGAAGGAACAAAAATTAATTTGATTGTGTCTTCTGGTCAGCAATCCTTCCAACTCGGAAATTATCTTGGAAGAAAATCTAGTGATGTAGTGGCAGAGTTGAAAGGAAAGAAGGTTCCAGAAAATCTAATTAAGATTGAGGAAGAAGAATCCAACGAAATCGAAGCTGGTACAATCATGAAACAAAGTTTGCCGGAGGGAACAACCTACGATCTTAGCAAGGCAACTCAAATAGTTCTGACCGTTGCTAAAAAAGTAAATTCTATTTCAATGCCAAGTTATATTGGTTCTAGCCGAGAATTTGCAGTCAATAATCTTACACAGATATATGAAGTTAAAAAAGCCAATATCGAAGTTGTAGAAGTGTCTACAGCTCCTGAAGGAACAGCTGAGGGGACTGTTGTAGAGCAAAGTCCAAAAGCAGGCGAAAAAGTAGATTTGAGTACTACTCGTGTTAAAATTTCTATTTATAAAGCGAAACAAACTCATTCTTCTTCAACTTCTTCATCCTCATCCTCTTCTTCGTCCTCAAGTTCTTCTCGGAAACCTAACGAACAAGGGGATGCAGAATCCACTCCAACACAGGGAAATCCGCAAGGCAATTCACAACGAGGAGATACTTCCCGAGACAATCCATAGTGATACTAGAATCTTTGTCATGATTTCGTGGCAAAGATTTTTTTTGACTCCAGATTTGTGATAGAATAGAGGGAGTTGATAAAAGGAGGAAAGCATGGAAGAGTCAAAAGAATTAAATGCCGTCATCGATGTGATTATGCTAGCAGGGACCATTCTCTTAAAAAGTGGTTCAGAGATTCATCGTGTAGAAGATACCATGATCCGTATTGCGCATTCGCAGGGGATTGTGGATTGCAATGTTCTTGCCATGCCTGCCGCTATCTTTTTCTCCATTGAAAATACCAATATTTCGCGAATGAAACGCGTGACTTCCTCTTCTTATAACATCGAAAAAGTCTGCGATGTGAATCAGATTTCTCGTCAGTTGGTAGGTGGAAAGCTTGATTTAGAGACAGCCTTAAAGCAATTGACAGCCTTGCAAGCCCAACCCCTTCCCTATACCAAGTTGCAAGTAACTCTGGCTGCGACCTTTAGCGCTCCTTTCTTTTCAATTATGTTTAGTGGAAATATCTACGACGCACTTGGGGCAGGAGTGGCGACTTTATTTGGTTTTGCCTTTTCTCTCTATGTGGAAAAATTTATCCGAATTCCCTTTGTGACAGCCTTTGCTGGAGCATTTGTCTTTGGGATGATTGCCCAGTTTTGGGCTCGCTACACAGGCTTTCCTTCAACAGCAGATTTGATTATAGCTGGTGCGGTCATGCCTTTTGTACCAGGGATTGCCTTGACCAATGCGGTCCGTGATATTATGACTAACCACATAAACTCTGGTATGAGCAAGATGTTTGAATCCCTGCTCATTACCCTTGCTTTAGGGGCAGGAACTTCTGTTGCCTTGGTATTGATGAACTAATATGACACTAACAACCTTTTTATTACAAGCAGTAGCAAGTCTTCTTGCTATTATCACTTTTTTAATCGTACTCAATGTGCAACGATCTATGCTCTTACCTGGAGGAATTTTGGGCATGGCTGTCTGGCTAATCTATCTCTTGCTCAAGGAACCGACCAATGTTATTGTGGCTACTTTTATTGCAGCCATTATAGGTTCTTGTGTCAGCCAGATTTTAAGTATTCTTTATAAGACACCTGCTGTAGTCTTTATCTTGGCCATCTTGGCACCACTGGTTCCGGGATACCTTTCTTATCGGACAACTGCCTTTTTTGTGACAGGAGACTATAATAAAGCACTGGCAAGTGCGACCTTGGTTGTCATGCTGGCTCTGGTGATTTCCATTGGAATGGCTAGCGGAACCGTGATTCTCAGACTGTATTCCTACTTACAAAAACATCATAATAGTTAGAATAACAAGAGACTTGATTTGGTGAATCAAGTCTTTTTTCTCTCTTTTACTGCCATTTGTGATAAAATAGTATAGAACGATTTTTTACAATGAATGATAAAACAGAGGTAAATATGACAATCGGTATTGATAAGATTGGTTTTGCGACCAGTCAATATGTCTTGAAATTACAAGACTTAGCAGAAGCGAGGGGAATTGACCCTGAAAAATTAAGTAAAGGACTCTTGCTCAAAGAATTGAGTATTGCACCCCTAACTGAGGATATTGTGACCTTGGCGGCCAGTGCTAGTGACTCTATCTTAACTGAGCAAGAAAGAGAAGAAATTGATATGGTCATTGTGGCTACCGAGTCAGGAATTGACCAGAGTAAAGCTGCAGCTGTCTTTGTGCATGGTTTGCTGGGCATCCAGCCTTTTGCTCGTAGTTTCGAGATTAAAGAAGCCTGCTATGGAGCGACAGCTGCCCTTCATTATGCCAAATTGCATGTGGAAAATTCTCCAGAGTCCAAGGTCTTGGTCATTGCCAGTGATATTGCCAAGTATGGTATTGAAACTCCAGGAGAACCCACTCAGGGTGCCGGAAGTGTGGCCATGTTGATTACACAGAATCCACGCATTATGGCCTTTAATAATGACAATGTGGCTCAGACCCGTGATATCATGGATTTCTGGCGTCCAAATTACTCTACAACTCCGTATGTAAATGGTGTTTATTCTACCCAACAATACTTGGATAGCTTGAAAACGACTTGGCTTGAATACCAAAAACGCTACCAGCTTACTTTGGATGATTTTGCGGCTGTTTGCTTCCACTTGCCTTACCCTAAATTAGCTCTAAAAGGCTTGAAAAAAATCATGGATAAGAGCCTGCCTCAAGAGAAAAAAGACCTTTTACAAAACCATTTTGACCAGTCTATTCTCTACAGTCAAAAGGTGGGAAATATCTACACAGGATCCCTCTTCCTTGGACTTTTGTCTCTCTTGGAAAATACAGATAGCTTGAAGGCTGGCGATAAAATCGCCCTTTATAGTTACGGAAGTGGTGCTGTGGCTGAGTTCTTCAGTGGTGAATTGGTTGAAGGTTATGAAGCTTATCTGGATAAAGACCGCTTGAACAAACTTGACCAACGAACTGCCCTGTCTGTTGCAGACTATGAAAAAGTCTTCTTTGAAGAAGTAGACTTAGATGAAACAAATTCTGCCCAGTTTGCTGGCTATGAAAATCAAGATTTTGCCTTGGTTGAAATTGTTGACCACCAACGCCGTTATAGCAAGGTTGAAAAATAATGAAGATAAGTTGGAATGGATTTTCTAAAAAATCATACCAAGAGCGCCTCGAGCTGTTAAAAGCTCAGGCGCTCCTTAGTCCTGAGAGACAAGAGAGTTTGGAGCAGGATGAACAGATGAGTGTGACTGTGGCAGACCAGCTGAGTGAGAATGTAGTGGGAACTTTTTCACTGCCTTATTCGCTGGTCCCAGAGGTTCTCGTTAACGGTCAGGAATACACAGTTCCCTATGTGACAGAAGAACCGTCCGTGGTTGCTGCGGCCAGCTATGCAAGTAAAATCATCAAGCGAGCAGGTGGCTTTACTGCTCAGGTTCATCAGCGCCAGATGATTGGGCAAGTAGCTCTTTATCAAGTTGCTAATCCTGAACAAGCCCAAGAGAAGATTGCAAACAAAAAGACTGAGCTCTTGGAACTTGCCAATCAAGCCTATCCTTCTATCGTCAAACGTGGAGGTGGGGCGCGTGATTTACATGTAGAGCAGATAAATGGCGAAACAGACTTCCTTGTTGTTTATCTCCATGTTGATACCCAGGAAGCCATGGGAGCCAATATGCTCAACACCATGCTGGAAGCCTTGAAACCTGTTTTAGAAGAACTCAGTCAGGGACAAAGTCTTATGGGGATTCTGTCCAACTACGCGACAGATTCTCTGGTGACAGCAAGCTGTCGCATCGCCTTTCGATACTTGAGCCGCCAAAAGGATCAAGGACGAGGAATTGCAGAGAAAATTGCTTTGGCTAGTCAGTTTGCGCGGGCTGATCCTTACCGAGCTGCTACCCACAATAAAGGGATTTTTAATGGTATTGATGCCATTTTGATTGCCACTGGTAATGACTGGCGTGCCATTGAAGCAGGGGCCCATGCCTTTGCCAGTCAAGATGGAAGCTACCAAGGTCTTAGTCAATGGACGCTGGACCTTGAAAGAGAAGAATTGGTCGGTGAGATGACCTTACCCATGCCTGTAGCGACCAAGGGTGGTTCTATCGGCCTCAACCCTCGTGTGGCCCTTAGTCACGAACTACTGGGAAATCCTTCTGCCAAAGAATTAGCTCAGATTATTGTTTCTATCGGGCTAGCCCAAAACTTTGCAGCCCTCAAAGCCTTGGTAAGTACAGGGATACAGCAAGGCCACATGAAATTGCAGGCCAAATCCTTAGCTCTCCTAGCAGGTGCCAGTGAGTCTGAAGTTGCTCCCCTAGTTGAGCGACTTATCGCAGATAAAACCTTTAACTTAGAGACAGCCCAGCGCTATCTCGAAAACTTAAGATCATAAAAAAACTCAGACGAATCGGTCTGAGTTTTCTTGTGCTTATACTCTTCGAAAATCAAATTCAAACCACGTCAGCTTCGCCTTGCCGTACTCAAGTACAGCCTGCGGCTAGCTTCCTAGTTTGCTCTTTGATTTTCGAAGAGTATTAAATACTTTTTCCTGGTAATAAGGTAACTGGTAAGAAGTAACCTGTTGTGGCGACTTCCTTGCCTTCGATTTTTTGCAAGAGGAGGTCAACAGTGAGGCAGGCAATCTCTTCCAAGGGTTGCTTAATAGTAGCCAGTTGAGGGTAGTAATTCTCGATAAAGTAGGTCCCATCATAGCCGATGACTTTAAGCTCTTCAGGGACAGAAATGCCCAGTTCTTGAGCGATTTTAATGACCAGAATAGCTGTTAAGTCATCTGAAGCAAAAATGGCATCTGGCTTTTGTCGAGTTAAGATATTCTTGATTTCCATTTCTTTTCTGACAGGAGAAAAGTCACTGGAAACATTGATAATAGGAGCTTTGGGGAGTACAGAAGCAAAACCAGCGTGGCGTAGCCCAGTTGGCGAATTGGAATTGTCATTCCCTGTAATCATGATGATAGACTGGGCGCCTGTCTTAACTAAGGTCTGGGCGGCAAGAACCCCACCAGCATAGTTGTCAGAGGAAACGACAGGAATATCTGGAGACAGGTTCCGGTCAAAGGAAATAATCGGCGCTGTCACGCGATTGTAGTCTTCGATTCCCAAGTTATGACTGCCCGAAATGATGCCGTCAACCTGATTTGCTTCCAACATTTCGATGTATTCACGTTCCTTCTCAGAATCGTGCTCGCTGTTGCAGATGATGGTCTTGTAACCATTTTTGAAGAGTTGGTGTTCCAGCTTGTCAATCAATTCTGCATAGAAAACGTTGGAAATATTGGGGAAAATCAAGCCGATTAACTTAGCTGATTTTCCTTGCAGACTACGAGCTAGGTTGTTGGGTTTATAGCCCAATTCTCGCATGGCTTCATTAACCTTTTGAATGGTTTTCTCTGATAAATACCCTTTTTTGTTGATAACCCGAGAAACGGTAGTAGGGCTGACGCCTGCAAGTTTGGCGACATCAGTTAGTTTTGCGACCATAATCTAATTCATAGTAAGTTCCAGTTGGGTTTCCAGATTTAATCAGGATACCATTTTGGTCCGCATGTGGGAAGACACGACCAGAAAATACTTTTTCTCCTTTATTGATGAAAATTTCAAAGACAGAGTTATCGATGAAGATTGTAGCAGTAGTAGCTTGATTGTCGATAGGGCAAGAACGTGTAGTTCCAAATTCTTGGGCATACTGTTCTCCAGCCTGGCTACGATCTACTGTCACTTGACCATTTACAAGGTCAAAGTTGATGGAAAGTCCCTTGCCTTCTTGATCAGCAAGTAGGACAATCTCGCTCTGGCTATTGGCTTCCAAGTTGAGTTCGAGTTCGTAAGTGTTCTTGGTTTGGGAACGGTTTGAGAAAGGTTCTTCAGAAACACGAAGGTCCTTGATAGTAGCGACTGGGTATTGGTGGAGTTTGCCGTCTTTGATAGTGAGTTCCTTGACCAAAGAGAAGGTTCCTTGGTGGTCAAAACGGTCAGATGGATATGAAACATCAGGCAAGCCAAGCCAGCTAACAGCTAGAGCACGTCCATCAGGAGCGTTGAAGGCTTGAGTAGCATAGGCTTCGAAACCATAGTCCATGTTTTGAAGTTGAGACACATCTATTATTTTGGCATTTTCAGGGTCAAAGGAAGCCCCAATCTTATACATATTTGGATAGATATTGTCGTAGTCTAGAACTTTCTTATCCAATCCTTGTGGGCAGTAGAGAAGGACAGGTTGCTCCCCTACAAAGACCAGATTTGGGCATTCCATCATGTAGGCAGTGCGGTCGTTAGCAAAGTCAAGGTCACCAACTGCTTGCCAGTTTGTATAGTCGTTGTCTACAGCCTTGTAGAGACGGACGAAGCCTTTTTTCTCCAAGTCCTGACCACCGACGATAGCATAGTATTGACCTTTGAAATTAAAAATTTGTGGGTCACGGAAGTGGTCAGTAGAGTCAGCTGGCTGGTCAATCAAGATCTTGTCAATCTTTGTAATCTTACCATCCTTGTCCATCAAAGCACCGATCTGGTATGGGTGACGGATCCAGTTTTCATCGCGAACATTTCCTGTATAAAATAGGAACAAGTTATCGCCAAACTGCATGGCAGAACCAGAGTAGGCACCGTGGCTATCTAATGGAGTATCAGGCAAAACTTTGACACCAGTTTCTGTGAAGTGAACCAAATCATCACTTTCCAACTGCACCCAAGATTTCAAACCGTGGGCTGCACCGAAAGGAAAATTTTGATAAAAAACAATCCACTTCCCATCAAAGTAAGAAAAGCCATTTGGGTCGTTGAGAAGTCCTGTTTTTGGCTCAACATGGTAATGAGTATGCCACGGAGATTGTGCCATATTTTCCTTAATATTCTTAATTTCTTCTTGCGTCCAATCTTGATAAAGTCTGTAACGACGCTCAGTAGTCCATTCCATTCTTTCATTCCTCCAAAAATCTTATCACTTTTAATAGTAACCGTTTTCGGAAAAAAAAGCAAGACTTTTATGTTAAAAAAGAGAAAAAACTGTCAAACGTTTGTCACAAAATAAATGCAGGAAATCAATCACATTTTCACGAAAATATGAAAGATAATGAAATAAAACCCTTTTAACCAAGATTTCAAACTTATATTTTTTAGGAATACCTGATAAAACAATCAAAAACAATCAACTTAAAGCGAGCCAACTAAGTGGATAGAATATTTTTTCTGCAAAACGCTTGACATATTTCTAAAACATGATAAAATAATAGTCGTAAGGGCGGATAAAATCGCTTTCAAACAAGAACAAAATTTTATATAAGGAGATTTTTGCAAATGAACAATCAGGAAATTGCAAAAAAAGTCATCGATGCCTTGGGCGGACGTGAAAATGTCAACAGTGTTGCCCACTGTGCGACTCGTCTTCGTGTCATGGTCAAAGATGAAGGAAAAATCAATAAAGAAGTGATTGAGAACTTGGAAAAAGTTCAAGGTGCTTTCTTTAACTCAGGTCAATACCAAATCATCTTTGGTACAGGTACAGTTAACAAAATGTACGATGAAGTTGTTGCACTTGGTTTGCCAACATCATCTAAAGATGACATGAAAGCAGAAGCTGCTAAACAAGGAAATTGGTTCCAACGTGCTATCCGTACTTTCGGTGATGTCTTTGTACCACTTTTGCCAGCAATCGTTGCTACTGGTTTGTTTATGGGAATTCGTGGGGCTATTGTTCAAGATCAAGTTTTGGCTTTGTTTGGAACAACTGCGGAAGCTTTTAAAGCAACAAACTTCTATACTTATTCAGTTGTATTGACGGATACAGCCTTCGCCTTCTTCCCAGCTTTGATCTGTTGGTCAGCCTTCCGTGTATTCGGTGGGAATCCTTTAATTGGTCTGGTTCTAGGGTTGATGATGGTTAACTCAGCCTTACCAAATGCTTGGGCTGTTGCTTCTGGTGATGCTCAGCCAATTATGTTCTTTGGTTTTATCAAGGTTGTAGGTTATCAAAACTCAGTTTTACCAGCTTTCTTCGTCGGATTGACCGGTGCGAAGCTCGAAAAGTGGTTACGTAAGCGTATCCCAGATGTATTAGACTTACTCCTTGTACCATTCTTGACTTTCTTGGTGATGTCTATTTTGGCCTTGTTTGTCATTGGACCTGTATTCCATGAAGTTGAAAGCTACGTTAAAATCGCTACTGTTTGGTTGCTCAGTCTCCCAATGGGTCTAGGTGGATTAATCCTTGGTGGTGTTCATCAGGTC
Organism: Streptococcus bovismuti; assembly: GCF_042436615.2. Classification (GTDB taxonomy): domain Bacteria; phylum Bacillota; class Bacilli; order Lactobacillales; family Streptococcaceae; genus Streptococcus. The sequence continues at coordinate 82,565 of NZ_JBHMFR020000004.1, forward strand.
ATCGTCGTTACAGGTGTCCACCATATCTTCAACTTATTAGAATCTAACTTAGTAACTTCTACAGGTTCAGATCCTCTTAATGCTATTATTACAGCGGCTATGACTGCTCAACTTGGAGCAACCCTTGCTGTTGGTGTGAAAACAAAGAATCCAAAAATTAAAGCTCTTGCCTTCCCAGCTGCACTTTCTGCTGGGCTTGGTATCACTGAACCAGCTATTTTTGGTATTAATCTTCGCTATGGTAAACCGTTTATCATGGGACTTATCGCTGGTGCTGCTGGTGGTTGGTTAGCGAACATCCTAGGTTTGGCAGGTACTAGTTTTGGCATTACTATCATTCCTGGAACACTTCTCTACATAAATGGTCAACTTCTCAAGTATATCTTTATGGTTCTAGTAACAACTGCTCTTGGTTTCGGATTGACTTATGCTTTTGGCTACAAAGAAGAAACAGAAGTGGCAGAAGAAACAACTTCTGAAGAAGCTACAGAGGTAAATGAGGAAATTCCAGCAGCCCTTCAAAACGAAACAATCCAAACACCAATCGTTGGTGATGTTGTTGCTCTTTCAAATGTAAATGACCCAGTCTTCTCAAGCGGAGCTATGGGACAAGGTATCGCTGTGAAACCTAGCCAAGACCTTGTTTACGCACCAGCTGATGCTGAAGTAACAATCGTCTTCCCAACTGGCCATGCTTATGGATTGAGAACAGCTAACGGTGCTGAAATCTTAATTCACGTTGGTATCGATACTGTTTCAATGAATGGTGAAGGCTTCAACCATAAAGTTGCTCAAGGTGACAAGGTTAAAGCTGGAGATGTTCTTGGAACATTTGACTCAGCTAAGATTGCCGCTGCAGGACTTGATAACACAACTATGGTTATCGTAACAAACACTGCAGACTTTGCTTCAGTAAATCCAGTTGCTTCTGGATCTGTTGCTAAGGGTGATGCAATCATCGAAGTTAAAGCTTAATAAATCAAAAAAACGAACAAATGTCATGTTTGTTCGTTTTTGATTGAATGGTAAAATTTACAGAGGAAAATCTAAAATATTGAGCAATTTTCAGTCTGGAAATATGCTATAATAAAGAAAATAAATACAAGAGGTTAATCATGACAAAACTATACGGAAGCTTGGAAGCAGGCGGTACAAAATTTGTCTGTGCTGTCGGAGATGAAAACTATAACGTTGTAGAAAAGGTACAATTTCCTACAACAACACCTATTGAAACAATCGATAAAACCATTGAGTTCTTCTCAAAATTCGACAATCTTGCAGGACTTGCCATTGGTTCATTTGGTCCAATCGATATCGATAAAAACTCAAAAACTTACGGATTTATCACAACAACTCCAAAACCTAACTGGGCAAATGTGGACTTGCTTGGTGCCCTTCGCCGCGCCCTAAACGTGCCAATGTACTTCACAACAGATGTAAACAGCTCTGCCTATGGTGAAGTAGTTGCTCGTAACAATGCTGGTGCTCGCATTGAAAACTTGGTTTACTACACAATCGGTACAGGTATTGGTGCAGGTGTTATCCAACGTGGTGAGTTTATCGGCGGTGTGGGTCACCCTGAAATGGGTCACTACTATGTAGCTAGACACCCAATGGATATTGAAAAAGAATTCAACGGTGTTTGTCCATTCCACAAGGGTTGTTTGGAAGGTTATGCAGCTGGTCCAAGTTTGGAAGCTCGTACAGGTGTTCGTGGGGAAAACATTGAACTGAACAACCCTGTTTGGGATGTCCAAGCCTACTATATCGCTCAAGCTGCGGTCAATGCGACAGTGACTTTCCGTCCAGACGTGATTGTCTTTGGTGGAGGGGTCATGGCTCAACAACACATGCTGGACCGTGTCCGTGAGAAATTTACAGCTCTTCTCAACGGTTACCTACCAGTACCAGATGTGCGTGATTACATCGTGACACCAGCAGTCGCAGGAAATGGTTCTGCCACACTTGGGAACTTTGTTCTTGCAAAAGAAGTTTCAAAATAAAGCACAAAATCCGCTTGGGAAACCAAACGGATTTTTTACATGTCAAAGCATTTGCCAGAAAAAGTCAATAATATAGGTCAGACCGTAGGTATAAACCACGAGGGTAAAGGGCTTAGTCAGAATGATGATGGTCATATAGCGCTTGAAGCTCATCTTGGTCAGGGCAGCTAGCATACAGAGAAAGTCAGCTGGACTAATGGGCCAAATCATCATAAAGATAAAGAAACGGTCAAAACGATTGCCCTTATCCAACCAGCCGATATACTTGTCATAGGTACGCTTGCTGACGACAGACTGGACAAAGGCAGCTCCATAGAGGCGCACTAGATAAAAGATAATGGCACAGCCAATCACGATGCCGATATAGTTGTAGATAGTCCCGATGATGTGACCGTAGATAAAGACACCAGCCACCGAGGTCAAGGCTCCAGGAATGATAGGGACGACTGTTTGTAAAATCTGTAAAAAGATAAAGAGAGGTGGCCCCCAGATACCTGCCTGCTGGATAAAGGCAGAGAGGGTTTCCTTAGACTGTAAAACCCCAGCCTGATAAGCCCAAATACAGAAAATCAAACTCCCAACCCCACCGACAATCGATGAGATGTTGATAACTTGCTGCAGAAGGGGAGAAACAGCTTTCATTTGTTTATCCTGTGACATGTGAACTCCTCATAGATAGTATAACTCTACTATACCATATTTTGGAGGAGAAAGGGGGAATGGATTGTTTTTGGATTAGAGTGAAGCTCAAGAATTTAAACCTAATTTTATTCCAATTATAAAATTTAAGAACGGGTTTCATGATATAATGTGTATAAGTAAATTTATATCGGAGAAAATAAATGAAGTCAACAATAGATAAAATTAATAAATTTAGAGATGATCGGGATTGGAGAAAATTTCATAATGAAAAAGATTTAGCTATATCCATTTCATTGGAAGCTAGTGAACTTTTAGAATTGTTCCAATGGAAACAGCCAGATGAAGTTGTCAGCCATTCATTAGATAAAATTGCTGAAGAGTTGGCAGATGTTTTAATTTATAGTTTTATGTTAGCTGATAATTTACAACTTGATGTAAATAAGATTATTGATGATAAACTTATCTCTAACAATATGAAATATCCAGTTAACTTGAGCAGAGGTAATAGCAAAAAATACACTGAGTTGGAGAAATAATGGTAAAAATACAAAGTCCAATTGTTAGAGAAATAGATTATACCAGTAACTCGTTGGTGAAACTTAAAAACCAACTTAAATTTAATGAAAATAAAAATGATTTAAAATCTTTATTTGATTATCCGGTAGTTTATATTGTTAACGATGAGAAAAAGAATCGATTTAGTGTGTACATAGGAGAAACAACTGATATAATTCGGCGAACAAGTCAACACTTAATTGACGATATAAAAAAAGAAAATAGAGATGATTGGAGAGATTTTGCAACATCTTCGACAACGAAGATGTTTGTAATTGGTCACAATCATTTTAATAAGTCGTTAACTCTAGATATAGAAAATCGCTTAATGTTATATTTATCAAGTGTCGATAATGTAACCAGGGTACAAAATAGAAGAGGAAATCCTCAAAATGAATATTATACATCCGATGAGTTAGATTCAATTTTTTCAAAAATTTGGCGTTCATTAAATAAAAAAAATCAATTTTTATTTCCTGCTGAAAGTATTGTTAGAAATTCTGCTATTTTCAAATCCTCACCTTTTCATAAATTAACCACTGAGCAAATAAAAGCAAAAAATGAAATCATTTTTAAAATTACTTCAGCTCTCAGTAAGAATGAATTTGAAACTTTAATCTTGGTTAAAGGAGAAGCTGGTGCTGGGAAAACGGTACTGATGAGTTCTTTAATAGATGATTTATTGAATTCTGATGATACAGAATTTATAAGAGAAAATAATACTATAAATCTAGTTGTCAATCATGACGACCAATTAAGTGTCTATAAAGAAATTGAGAAAAAACTTGAGTGGAAAAGTGGGTTAAATCTTGATGTTACTATGAAACCAACCCAGTTTCTAAATGCACTGAAAAAACAAGATGTAGATGCTGGTATAGTCGTTATTGATGAAGGGCACTTACTTTTGACAGCAAAAAACCAAGCTTATCAAGGTGGCAATCATTTAAAGGATATTCTTTCAAAATCTAAAGTAGTCGTTCTAGTTTACGATGATAATCAAATAATGAATAAGTCCCAAATCTGGGTCGATGATTCATTTTTAACTTTACAACATCATGCAAAACAATCTGGCAATTTAATAGAACTAAACAATCAAATGCGTATAAAAGCTAGCGAATCAACAGTCAGTTGGATTAGAAAAATAGTAGATGAAAGAATAATTACTAAGTTAAAAAAAGACAAGAACTATGATATCCAAATATTTAATTCTCCCAAGGAATTACAAGATGCTATTAAATTAAAAGATAAGAATCAACACTTAGGAATTTCTAGGTTAATAGCAACCTATGATTGGGATTATAGTAGTCAATCTAAACCAATAGATAAAGACTATTGGTGTGTGGAAATAGACGACTGGTCGTGTCCTTGGAATAGAGAATTACATAGGGATAAAAAAGACTCTAAACTGTCTTGGATTGAACAACCACAAACAATTAATGAAGTAGGTTCAACTTTTACTGTTCAAGGTTTTGATTTGAATTACGCTGGGGTAATTATTGGTCCATCAGTCAAATATAGAAATGGTGAAATTAAGTTCGATATTTCTGCTAGTAAAAATAAAGGTGCAGTCCAAAATAGAAAACTCGACAATGGTGAAATGAGAAACTTTGGTGTAGATCTTTTAAAAAATGAATTAAATGTTTTACTAACAAGAGGAGTAAATGGACTGTATATATACGCAGTAGATGAAGAACTTCAAGCAGCTTTAAAAGAGGCAATTTTATAAGAGTATAAGGTAGGAATAGATTTTTTTGAAACCAAACATGGTATAATGTCAGTTATGAATAATAACAATCAATGTGCCCTTTGCCAACAACTCTGGGCGAGAAACAAATACCTTGTTTTGAGCTATTCCAGCAATATTTACAATGAGATTCGCCAATACTTGAAGAATGAACAGGTGGAGGTCAGTCATGTTCAAGAACTGATTGACCGTGCCTGTCAAATACCTGAGCATAGAGGTCAGGTTTGCAATGCCTTTCAGCATATTTGGGGTTATTTCAAGAAGAAAGCGACAGAGGATGAGCGTAAAGATTATATGCTCTTGTTGGATCGCTACCGCTTTGCTCAAGCTTCCAAGGAAGATGTAATTACTAAGACGAGAGAGTTGCTTGAACGTTACCCAAATGCTTATCTTCAAAATTCTACTTTACTGAAAGGAGAGTGTCATGAGACTTTGGCATGAGGCTTTGATTTCACAACTTCCCCGTCCTCAACTTTTGGGGCAGCATCGAGAGTGTTGCGCCCTACGTGGCAATGGCTGGGGCAGAAAGCATGCGACTGTAGACTATGTCTTTACTCACTCGCCCTATCGCCTTTATGCCTATCATCGCTTGATTATGGAAGAGATGGATGACCGTGGCTATAATGTTAGTTCAGAGTGGTTGGATAAGAACTACCGTGGCAAGACTTGCTCTCCTTATCAAGATTTAGCAGAGGAGAAGTTGACTCGCCCTATCTATAGCGAACATGACGCTGCCTACTATAAGGAGTGTCTGGACAATCTACGAGAGAAAGGGATTGAGCTGGAATAATAGTAAGGATTGCCTTCAATTTATAACTCTTCTCGTAATTTTTTCGAATAATAAAGATGAGACCTTTGGAATGATTCTAAGGTCTTCTTTTTATGAGTGTTCAGATTTACTTTTAATAACTTTTGAGTTATAATTGAATTAGAAAGAGGTTGCTTGGTGCATACGATTTACTTCTATAAGGACAAAAATGGAAACGAGCCAGTTTTGGATTATATGAGAGAATTGGCTAGTCAGAAAAGTAAGGATAGTCGGATCAAACTCAATAAACTAAACGACTATATCGAGTTGCTTAGTCAGCATGGGACGAGAGCTGGTGAACCCTATATCAAACATTTGGAAGATGAGATTTGGGAACTAAGACCTCTGAGAGATCGAATTTTATTTGTAGCGTGGTTTGATGGGAGTTTTGTTCTTTTACATCATTTTGTCAAAAAGACTCAGAAAACTCCTAGAAGAGAAATTGAAAAAGCCAAGCGTGAACTGAAGGACTTAAAAGAAAGAGGGTTAAGTGATGAAGAATAGTGCTATCGGGAGTAATTGGAAGGATGTCCGTTCAGAACTCTTTACCAAGGAGGAAATCCTTGAAAGTGATATGCGAGTAGCTATCATGAGTGAATTGATTGCAGCCAGACAGGAACAAGGAATAAGTCAGAAAAAGCTTGAAGAACTTAGTGGAGTGAGCCAGCCTGTCATAGCTAGGATGGAAACAGGCAAGACAAGCCCTCAGTTAGATACAGTATTAAAAGTTTTATCCAGTTTGGGAAAGACATTAGCAGTCGTCCCACTTAAACAGGAAAAGAGTTGAGTGGTAGAAGTTGGAAAGATTTAACAAATTTAACAGTTATAGTACCTCAATTTTATAATTTTAGAAAATCAAACTTTTTTTAATTAAGAGTGAACGAAGTGAGCTTTTAGCGGATATTTCCGCTATAGTGGTATTCTAGATAATAATTCATTATTATCTAGAACGGAATTTTTGAGACATTCTGGCTCAAAAATTAGGGATGAAATTACGAAGTAAGTTGCTCCCGTCCGCACTTTTTAAGGGAAATATCAGAATTACAAAAGAAAAATTAACCTATAGTCTTTTCTAATAACAAGCCATAGTCACTTATAAGAATTACTAATAACGTATTTGAACAGCCTAACTGCAATAGAGCTATAAAACAAGCTACACAAGGGATTTGAGGTATTTGTCTCAAGTCTTTTTCTTTTGTTCAAAACATAGGTATAGTTTCAAACTATATTAAAGCCTAATTTTTTACAATTATACAGACGCTTTCTTTTCTGTTAAGATAGTTTCAACAACAAATTTTGGAGGACACATCATGTCAACTACAATCATCGGTTTCCCTCGTTTGGGAGAATTCCGCGAATTAAAATTTACAACTGAAAAATACTTTAGAAAAGAAATCTCAGAAGAAGAACTCTTGGCAGCAGCAAAAGACTTGCGTGCTAAACACTGGAACATTGTCAAAGAAAAAGGCATCACTGAAATTCCATCAAATGACTTTTCTCACTATGACAACTTCCTAGATGCAGCTTTCCTTTTCAACGTGGTACCTGCTTCAGTTCAAAACTTGGACTTGTCTGACCTTGAGCGCTACTTCGCTTTGGGTCGTGGTTACCAAGGAGAAAAAGGGGACGTTCGCGCCCTTCCAATGAAGAAATGGTTCAACACCAACTACCACTACATCGTTCCTAAATTTGAAAAAGACACTCAAGTCAAACTTGCTGGTCACAAGATTTTCGATGAGTTCCAAGAAGCAAAAGAGCTTGGATTGAACACTCGTCCAGTCCTTGTAGGACCATTCACTTTCCTTCAATTGTCAGACTTTGAAGAAGGTGTGAAAGCAGAAGACTTCGTAGACAGCTTAGTTGCTGCTTACCAAGAAGTTTTTGCTAAATTGGCTGAACTTGGTGCAACTCGCATCCAATTGGATGAAGCTGCTCTTGTAAAAGACTTGACAGCCGAAGAAAAAACTCTCTTCTTGAATCTCTACAACAAACTTTTGGCTGATAAAAAAGGTCTTGAAGTCTTGCTTCAAACTTACTTTGGTGACGTTCGTGATGTCTACGCTGACCTTGTAAACTTGCCAGTTGATGCTATCGGTCTTGACTTCGTTGAAGGTAAGAAAACTCTTGAACTCGTTAAAGGTGGTTTCCCAGCTGACAAGACTCTCTATGCAGGTATTGTCAATGGTAAAAACATCTGGCGTAACAACTACGAAAAGAGTTTGGCTATTCTTGAGCAAATCCCAGCTGAAAACATCGTATTGACAAGCTCATGCTCACTTCTTCATGTGCCATTTACAACAGCTAATGAAGAATTTGAACCAGCTATCTTGAACCACTTTGCCTTCGCAGTTGAAAAATTAGACGAAATCCGTGATTTGGATGCTATCCGCAATGGTCAAGGTGAAGAAGCACTTGCTGCTAATAAAGAACTCTTTGCGACTGAGCGTGTTGGTGAAAATGCTGAACTTCGTGCTCGTATCGCTGGCTTGACAGACGCTGACTACACTCGTTTGCCAGCCTTTGCAGAACGCGAAGCTATCCAAGAAGAAGCTTTCAAACTTCCAGCTCTTCCAACAACAACTATCGGTTCATTCCCTCAAACTAAAGAAGTTCGTGCGAAACGTTTAGCTTACCGTAAAGGTGAATTGTCTCAAGAAGAGTACGATGCTTTCCTTGCTGAAACGATCGATGAATGGATCAAATGGCAAGAAGATATCGACTTTGATGTCCTTGTTCATGGTGAGTTCGAGCGTAATGACATGGTTGAGTACTTCGGTCAAAACTTGTCAGGTTACCTCTTCTCTAAAAATGGTTGGGTACAATCTTACGGTATGCGTGGGGTAAAACCACCAATCATCTGGGGTGATGTCACTCGTCTTAACCCAATCACTGTTAAATGGTCTAGCTATGCACAAAGCCGTACAAACAAACCTGTTAAAGGTATGTTGACTGGACCTGTTACAATTCTTAACTGGTCATTCCCACGTGAAGACATCTCTATCAAGGATTCTACTCTTCAAATTGCCCTTGCTATTAAGGATGAAGTGCTTGACCTTGAAGCTGCTGGTGTGAAAATCATCCAAATCGACGAGGCTGCTCTTCGTGAAAAATTGCCACTTCGTCGTAGCGACTGGTACGAAGACTACCTTGACTGGGCAATTCCTGCCTTCCGCTTGGTACACTCAACAGTAGCGCCAGATACACAAATCCACACTCACATGTGTTACTCAGAATTTACAGATATCATCCCAGCTATCGACAACATGGATGCGGACGTTATTTCCTTTGAAGCTAGCCGTTCAAACCTTGAAATCTTGGACGAACTCAAAGCGAAAAACTTCCAAACTGAAGTGGGACCTGGGGTTTACGATATCCACTCACCTCGTGTGCCAAATGAAGGCGAAATCGACAACACAATCGAAGCCATCCTTGCTAAAGTACCAAGCAAGAAAGTTTGGATCAACCCTGACTGTGGTTTGAAAACACGTGGTATTCCAGAAACAAAAGAAAGTTTGATCCGCCTTGTTGAAGCAGCTAAAGCTGCGCGTGAGAAATTGTAAGATTAGATTTCTCCCTATAACGGTTGTTCAAAATGAAATCAAAAAGAAAAGGATAAGGACTATGTCACGCCAAACACCGTCACTCTCATTTGAAGTGTTCCCTCCAAACCCAGAAGTGGGTAATGATAAAATTATTTCAGCCTTGCAGGACATGCAGGAGTTGGCTCCTCACTTTATCAGTGTAACTGCCAGTAATAATAAATTTAATATCAAGGAAACGACGGTTCGTTTGGCTGACTTTATCCAAAATGACTTGGCGATTCCGACTATTGCTCACTTGCCAGCCATCTATTTAACTAAGGACAAGGTGGCTGAAACTATTGCTGACTTGGACAAGGTTGGCGTGCAGAAAATCTTGGCTCTTCGTGGGGATATTATCCCTGATGTGGAACCTCAAAAGGATTTCCGTTATGCAACAGACTTGATCGAGTTCATCAAGGAGCAAGCTCCTCACTTTGATATTATCGGAGCTTGCTATCCAGAAGGCCATCCAGATTCGCCAAATCAGATTTCAGATATCCAAAATCTCAAGAAGAAAGTGGATGCAGGCTGCTCGAGCCTCGTAACTCAGCTTTTCTTTGACAATGAGCGCTTCTATGATTTCCAAGACAAGTGCATCTTGGCTGGAATTGATGTTCCTATTCATGCAGGGATTATGCCAATTCTGAATCGAAATCAAGCTCTTCGCCTCTTGAAGACTTGTGAGAATATCCATATTCCACGTAAATTTAAAGCTATCTTAGACAAGTATGAGCATGACCCTGAGTCGCTCAGAGCAGCAGGACTTGCCTATGCAGTGGACCAAATCGTGGACTTGGTAACTCAAGATGTTGCTGGAGTGCATCTCTACACCATGAACAATGCAGAAACAGCAAAATACATCCACCAAGCAACCCATGCCTTGTTTAATCATCAGTCTCTAGGATAATAAAAAGCAAACCATTCTTCTCAGGTGAGGGGAATGGTTCCTTTTTAATGGTAAAGACCGCACTTTTTAAGAAAAATATGATAAAATAGACTCTGTACGTACTTGATACAAAGATGAGGGTATTTAGGTTGTAGAAGTTTGTTTAAAGTTGATTATTTTTTAAATAAAATCTGATAATGTGTGTCTCGAAAAACACGAACGGAGTGAGTATTTAAAAGATGTTTCACGCTATCGTGGTATCCTAGATGATAACAATATTATTATCTAAGACGGGATTTTTGAGAGTAAAATAGTTCGGGAAACTATTTTAGCCTGAGCATAGAAATGAAAAGGCGAAGTAATTAAAAATTACCATTGAAATTCCATTGGATTTCTAAAATCATCCACTGGATAATTTTACCTCCCGTCCGCACTATTTCAGGGAAATTTCAAAAAGATACTTAATTGAATTTTGGCCTCATTTCTTAGGAAAAAAGATAAGCTTCCTAGCACTCATCGAGTGCGGCATCACCTTCCTATTTTCTACAGAAATGTTCGGCAAGCCGAACCGTCCAAAATATCTTGAGCAATTGAACCCGTCCGAAAAGCTGTGTAAAAAAGATAAACTGTCTTGTCTTCATCGAAGACTTCGTCAGTTTCCTATTTTTACTTTGCTTTTGACGTCCTTAGTATCTTGATCTTTGTAGGCAAGGCGTATAATTTCATCAATCCAAAGGGGATTAAAATGACAAAACAAGTGTTTCAAACGACTTTTGCTGGTCGTGAGTTAATTGTAGAGACTGGTCAGGTTGCTAAGCAGGCAAATGGCTCTGTTGTTGTACGTTACGGTGAGTCAACTGTCTTGACTGCAGCCGTTATGTCTAAGAAAATGGCAACTGGGGATTTCTTCCCACTTCAAGTCAACTACGAAGAAAAAATGTATGCAGCTGGGAAGTTTCCTGGTGGCTTTATGAAACGTGAAGGGCGTCCTTCAACCGACGCTACTTTAACGGCGCGTTTGATTGACCGTCCGATCCGTCCTATGTTTGCGGAAGGTTTCCGTAATGAAGTTCAAGTGATTAACACTGTGCTTTCTTATGATGAAAATGCCTCTGCACCGATGGCAGCTATGTTTGGTTCATCCTTGGCGCTTTCTATTTCAGATATTCCATTTGACGGGCCAATCGCTGGGGTACAAGTAGGTTATGTGGATGGTCAAATCATCATCAACCCAAGCCAAGAACAAGCAGAGCAATCGCTGCTTGAATTAACAGTAGCAGGAACTAAACACGCCATCAACATGGTAGAGTCTGGTGCTAAAGAATTGTCAGAAGAAATCATGTTGGAAGCCCTTCTTAAAGGGCATGAAGCTGTTAAAGAATTGATTGCCTTCCAAGAAGAAATCGTTGCGGCTGTTGGGAAAGAAAAAGCAGAAGTAGAATTGCTTCATGTGGCTGCTGAATTACAGGCTGAAATCATCGCAGCCTACAACAGCGACCTCCAAAAGGCAGTTCAAATAGAAGAAAAATTGGCTCGTGAAGCTGCAACTCAAGCAGTTAAGGACCAAGTTACTGCTGTTTATGAAGAAAAATATGCGGACCACGAAGAATTTGACCGCATCATGCGTGATGTGGCTGAAATCTTGGAACAAATGGAACACGCTGAAGTGCGCCGTTTGATCACAGAAGATAAGGTACGTCCTGATGGTCGTAAGGTTGATGAAATCCGTCCTTTGGATGCGGTTGTTGACTTCCTTCCTCGTGTGCACGGCTCTGGTCTCTTCACTCGTGGACAAACTCAAGCTCTTTCTGTTTTGACCTTAGCTCCAATGGGGGAAACTCAAATCATTGATGGTCTGGATCCAGAGTACAAGAAACGCTTTATGCACCACTATAACTTCCCTCAATATTCTGTAGGGGAAACTGGTCGTTATGGTGCGCCAGGTCGTCGTGAAATTGGTCACGGTGCTCTCGGTGAGCGTGCCCTTGCGCAAGTCTTGCCAAGTTTGGAGGAATTCCCATACGCGATTCGCTTGGTTGCGGAGGTCTTGGAATCAAACGGTTCCTCATCTCAGGCTTCTATCTGTGCGGGAACTCTTGCTCTTATGGCTGGTGGTGTGCCAATCAAGGCGCCAGTAGCTGGTATTGCCATGGGACTTATCTCAGATGGTAACAACTACACAGTATTGACAGATATCCAAGGTTTGGAAGACCACTTTGGAGATATGGACTTCAAGGTTGCGGGTACTCGTGACGGGATTACAGCCCTTCAAATGGATATCAAGATTCAAGGGATTACTGCAGAAATTTTGACAGAAGCCCTTGCCCAAGCCAAGAAAGCGCGTTTTGAAATCCTTGATGTGATTGAAGCAACCATTCCAGAAGTTCGTCCAGAATTGGCTCCAACTGCTCCGAAAATTGATACTATTAAGATTGATGTGGACAAGATCAAGATTGTCATCGGTAAGGGTGGAGAAACCATCGACAAGATTATCGCCGAAACAGGTGTTAAGATTGATATCGATGAAGAAGGAAATGTATCTATCTACTCTAGCGACCAAGATGCTATTAACCGTGCTAAAGAAATTATTGCTGGTTTGGTCCGTGAAGCCAAAGTGGATGAAGTTTACCGTGCTAAAGTCGTTCGTATCGAGAAATTTGGTGCCTTTGTTAACCTCTTTGACAAGACAGATGCCCTTGTTCATATCTCTGAGATGGCTTGGACGCGTACCAATAATGTCGAAGACGTGGTAGCAATCGGGGATGAAGTTGATGTTAAGGTTATCAAGATTGATGAAAAAGGACGTGTGGATGCTTCTATGAAAGCCCTTCTTCCTCGTCCTCCAAAACCTGAACGTGATGAAAAAGGCGAAAAGTCTGAGAGACCTCACCGCCCACGTCATCACAAGGACCACAAACCTAAGAAAGAATTTACAGAAACACCAAAAGATTCAGAATAAGAAAAGGAGAAATGTATGGGATGGTGGCGCGAAACCATTGATATCGTAAAAGAAAATGATCCAGCGGCCCGCACCACTTTGGAGGTTTTGCTGACTTATCCAGGTGTCAAGGCCTTGGCGGCCCACCGTCTCTCGCATTTTCTCTGGAAGCATGGCTTCAAACTCCTGGCTCGTATGCACAGTCAGTTTTGGCGCTTTTGGACTCAGATTGAGATTCATCCAGGTGCCCAGATTGATTCAGGTGTCTTTATCGACCACGGTTCTGGTCTGGTGATTGGGGAAACAGCGATCGTTGAAAAAGGTGTTCTCCTTTATCACGGGGTGACTCTTGGTGGAACTGGTAAGGATGTTGGCAAACGCCATCCGACGGTTCGTAAAGGAGCTCTCATATCAGCCCATGCCCAAGTTATCGGACCAGTAGAAATCGGTGAAAATGCCAAGGTCGGTGCAGCAGCAGTTGTCGTGGCAGATGTACCTAGTGATGTGACGGTTGTCGGTATTCCGGCTAAGATTGTCCGTGTACATGGTAAAAAGGATGAGCCGGTCATTCACGAAGTCGAAGAAAAACGAGAGTACTACGTCAATAAACTTGAGCAGGCTAAAGAAGCCAGTCACAGATCGTCTGGGTTGTAGAGGATACCTATATGATTCAAGTAAGAAACAAGTTAAGCCAAGAGGAGCTATCTGAGGCGAAAAAACTAATTAACTGTTGTCAAAACTATGACGGTACCTATCGTGATCCCTATCTCTCTAACATGCTTAATTTTGACCCAAACATGCCCGCCTTTTTCCTTTATTATGAAAAAGGCGAACTTGTTGGTCTCTTAACTGTCTATGCTGATGACCAAGATGTGGAAGTGACGATACTGGTTCATCCAGATCATCGCCATCAGGGAATTGCGCGTGCATTGTTTACTAGTTTTGAGAAAGAAACGGCTTCTTTCTCTATTCGTTCAGTGACTTTTCAGACAGAACGTATTTTTCTAGAACGTCATCCTGATTTTGTCAGCAACTGGGGATTGGTCGAGGATGAGGATACAGAAACTTGGTTAGGTAAGGATAGAAAACCTTATCAGTTAGCAAATTTTTCTAATCTTGAAGTTTTGTTAGCAGATAGTTCGTATCAGGAGCAAATTAGTCAGTTAAAATTTCAGGCATTCTCAGAGGAACATGAGTCTAGAGAGATTGTGGATAGATATGTCGCTGAAGCTCTGAAGGATCCAGAAAGTCGCTTATATATTTTGTTAAAAGACGGTCAGGTTATTGGAACTTGCACGGTAGATTTATCGACTAATACGAATTACTTCTACGGTTTAGCAATATCTGAACCTGAACGTGGGAAAGGCTATGGAAGCTACTTAGCAAAATCCCTTGTCAACCAACTAATTGAGCAAAATGATAAGGAATTTCAGATTGCAGTGGAAGATAGCAATGTAGGTGCCAAACGTTTGTATGAAAAAATTGGCTTTGTCAAACAGACTCAGGTGGTTTATCTGAATGAGAAAGGAGCAAGGGATTCCGAAGTGTAGAGACATTCGGACTGAAATTCAATTGAACTCTCAGTGATGAGACTAACTGTTCTTGGATTTTAGCTTTCCTGATTATGATTTATGATTAAAATCTACGACACCATGTCTCGTGTTTTGCGAGAATTTGTCCCGATTGAGGACGGCAAGGTCAAGATGTATGTTTGTGGGCCAACGGTGTACAACTATATTCACGTGGGAAATGCTCGTTCAACGGTGGCTTTTGATACCATTCGTCGCTATTTTGAGTACCGTGGTTATGAGGTTGCCTATATTTCCAATTTCACGGATGTGGACGATAAGATTATTAACCGTGCCAAGGAAGAGGGCATTACGCCTCAGGAGGTTGCGGACAAGTACATCACTGCCTTTCGTGAGGATGTGACAGCCTTGGGCGTCAAACCTGCGACTCGCCATCCGCGTGTGGTGGAGTTTATGGATGACATTATTCGCTTTGTGGAAGACTTAATTGAAAAAGGTTTTGCTTATGAGAGCCAAGGGGATGTCTATTTCCGTGTGGAAAAATCCCACAACTATGCCAAGTTGGCTAACAAAACCTTGGAAGATTTGGAACTAGGGGCTTCAGGTCGTACCGATGAAGAAACGGCTCGTAAGGAAAATCCTGTAGACTTTGCCCTATGGAAAGCTGCCAAGCCAGGCGAGATTTCTTGGGACAGTCCTTGGGGTCCTGGTCGTCCGGGATGGCATATTGAGTGTTCGGTCATGTCAACAGAGATTTTGGGCGATACCATTGATATCCACGGTGGCGGAGCCGATCTCGAGTTTCCTCATCATACCAATGAAATTGCCCAGTCAGAAGCCAAAACAGGTAAGATTTTTGCCAACTACTGGATGCACAATGGCTTTGTCAATATCGATAATGTCAAGATGTCCAAATCCTTGGGCAACTTTATCACAGTGCACGATGCCCTCAAAACCCTCGATGGGCAAGTGCTTCGTTTCTTCTTTGCGACACAACATTACCGTAAGCCTATCAACTTTACGGAAAAGGCAGTGCGTGATGCAGAGACTAATCTCAAGTATCTAAAGAACACTTACGAACAACCATTTTCTGGGACTGTAGATGCCCAAGACTTGCAAGCCTTTAAAGACAAGTTCGTAGCAGCTATGGATGAGGATTTCAATTCTGCCAACGGTATTACAGTAGTCTTTGAAATGGCCAAATGGATCAATTCCGGCAACTATGACGCAAGTGTCAAGCAAGCTCTTGCGGATATGTTGGAAGTCTTTGGAATTGTCTTTGTTGAGGAAGTTTTGGATGCAGAGATTGAAGACTTGATTCAAAAACGCCAAGAAGCGCGTGCCAATCGTGACTTTGCGACAGCGGACCAGATCCGTGACCAATTGGCTGCTCAAGGGATTAAGCTCCTTGACACCAAAGATGGAGTGAGGTGGACACGTGATTGATGTCAATCTCATCAACGGGATTGCGTTAGCTTTTGAGGGGGACGCGGTGTATTCTATGTATATTCGTCGTCACCTCATTCTAAAAGGTATGACCAAACCCAATAAACTCCATCAAGAAGCGACCAAGTATGTCTCAGCCAAAGCTCAGGCTCGCCTGATTTCCCTTATGTTAGAGGAGCAAGTCCTGACGGAAAAAGAAGAAGAAATCTACAAACGTGGTCGCAATACCAATAGTCACACAAAGGCTAAAAATGCCGATGTGGTGACCTACCGTATGTCCACAGGTTTTGAAGCAGTCATGGGTTATCTCCATATGACTGAAAATCTGGAACGTCTTGAGAGCTTGATTTCGTGGTGCATCCAAAAAGTGGAGGGCTAGGACATGATGGCAAAAGAATTACAAGAATGGTTTCCTGAAGCTCAGATTTCAGACCAACCAGTAGAGAAAGAGGGTTATCTCACTCTTCCTTTAGCTTCTCAACAGTGGATTTTGCTGGAGGAAGCTGGGCTCAGCGAGCGTGAAAAGCAGTTGATTTCACTTTTGACCCAGCAGGAGCAGGCTCGTTCGCTCAATCCTTGGTATTCTTTTTTGATTGAGGGGAAGGGACAGACACCACAAACTTTTAAAAAGATTCAGTTGGCCTATTGTCATCTTTCCTATTTTCAGCAGGAAAATCTAGCTTCTTGGCTGGATATGATGCGGACTCTATTTCCTAACTGTCAGACAGTGCTTCAGGTCGGAGCTCAGGACTATGTTTTCGTGCTTCAACAAGATAAGTACACCTCTGTACGAGCTATTTTAAGTGATACGATTGAAGCGGTTGAGTATGACTTTGGACTGCGTCTGTCTATCATGTTAGGTCAGGTTTGGTCTCAGACGGGCCATCAAGCTCTATCAGACTTAATCAAAGCGGAGCGGGATTTGTTCAAGACTTGGTGGCGTCAGGGTCACCAAGGTGTTCATACCTTTTCACAACTCTATCTTTGGAGTATGGGGGGAAGAATTGTGGACCTGAGAGTCATTAAAGAATGCCTGCACCAGATGATTTTGGATCAGGACCAGATTCAGGAAATCATTCTCTCCCTTTGGGAAAATAGTGCTGTCCTCACTAAAACCGCCCAGCAACTCTATCTGCACCGCAATTCTCTCCAATACAAGATTGATAAATGGGAAGAGTTGACAGGGCTTCAGTTGAAGGAATTAACGGATCTCACCTTGTGTTATCAATTGATTTTACCAGATATTCTCTAAAGTTTTGTGCAAGTTGCACAGAACTTTATTATTTTTTTGGTCACCTTGCCATAGAAATGTAAAGCGTTTTCATCTATAATAAAACTATCAAAATACAAAAGGAGTTTACCTCATGGTAGAATTGAATCTTAAAAACATTTACAAAAAATATCCAAACAGCGAACACTATTCAGTTGAAGACTTCAACTTGGACATCAAAGACAAAGAATTTATCGTTTTCGTAGGTCCTTCAGGATGTGGTAAATCAACAACTCTTCGTATGATTGCTGGTCTTGAAGATATCACAGAAGGAACTGCATCTATCGATGGCGTGGTTGTCAACGACGTCGCTCCAAAAGACCGTGACATCGCCATGGTATTCCAAAACTACGCTCTTTACCCACACATGACTGTTTATGACAACATGGCTTTCGGTTTGAAATTGCGTAAATACAGCAAAGAAGACATCGACAAACGTGTGCAAGAAGCAGCTGAAATCCTTGGATTGAAAGAATTCTTGGAACGTAAACCAGCTGACCTTTCAGGTGGTCAACGTCAACGTGTTGCCATGGGTCGTGCAATCGTCCGTGATGCAAAAGTGTTCTTGATGGACGAACCTTTGTCAAACTTGGATGCCAAACTTCGTGTATCAATGCGTGCTGAAATTGCGAAAATCCACCGTCGTATCGGAGCTACAACTATCTACGTAACTCACGACCAAACAGAAGCGATGACACTGGCAGACCGTATCGTTATCATGTCAGCAACTAAGAACCCTGCTGGTACAGGTACTATCGGACGTGTAGAACAAATCGGTACTCCTCAAGAAGTTTACAAAAACCCAGTTAATAAATTCGTAGCAGGCTTCATTGGAAGCCCAGCTATGAACTTCATCAATGTGAAATTGGTTGGTAGCGAAATTGTTTCTGACGGTTTCCGTTTGAAAGTTCCAGAAGGCGCATTGAAAGTTCTTCGTGAAAAAGGCTACGAAGGTAAAGAATTGATCTTCGGTATCCGTCCAGAAGATGTGAATGCAGAACCTGCTTTCCTTGAAACATTCCCAGAATCAGTTGTCAAAGCTACTATCTCAGTATCAGAATTGCTTGGTTCAGAATCTCACCTTTACTGCCAAGTTGGTAAAGATGAATTTGTTGCCAAAGTTGATGCTCGTGACTACTTGCAAACAGGTGCAACAGTTGAACTTGGATTTGACTTGAACAAAGCACACTTCTTCGATGTAGAAACTGAAAAAACAGTCTACTAAGATAAATGAAACACAAGACACTGCTAGAAATCTGGCAGTGTTTTTTTGCGGTTGCGTAAAAAAACTCCTGGGAAATTCCAGGAGAGTATGAGTGGTTATTTGAACTTGAATCCTTCGTAAATAAGATCTGCTTTGGGATTCTGTTTCTTAATCTGTTTAGCAAATGATTTCATCATAGAAAGAGGACCACACATATAGACGCTTGCATGTTCGGGCACTTTTTCTTGATCAAAATTAAGATAGCCGTCTTTCCTACTGTCTACTAGATGGAGTTCGAAATTAGGATTTTTTTGAGCATAGTCACGGAGCAAATCTAGATAGACTGCATTTTCCTCACCACGGAAGCTATAGTAGAAGTGAACCTGTTTATCTAAAATAGGATGTTCACGGATGTAAGAGATGAAGGGGGTGATCCCAATGCCTCCAGCAATCCAAACCTGATTTTTTCGTCCTTCTTCTATAATCATGTGCCCGTAAGCTCTGTCTACGCTTACTTTGCTGCCGACTTGAAGATTGTCATAGATATTCTTGGTATGGTCACCTGAATTTTTAACAGTAAAGTAAAGAGTTTGACCATGACCTCCTGAGATAGAAAAGGGATGCGGAGCACTTTCAAAACCTTCTTGGAAAATCTTTAGGAAGGCAAATTGTCCTGATTGATAGTTGAAAGGTCTACTAAGACGGATTTGAATTTCTCTAGTATCGTGGTTTAAGCGTTTGAGATTGGTAATTTTCCCTAGATAGGGGAAGCCAATCTTTTGATATAGAAAAATGATATAAAAACCAGCTAGTAAGCCTAAAAGGGCATAGCTACCAACAACAAAACTTAGAGGATTAAATGTAAGGAGGCGATTGCCCATCATCATGTAGACATGAAAGAGTCCGAAAATATAAGCTAGATAAACCAGACGGTGAATCCATCGCCAGGCTTCGTATTGGATATATTTACCTAAATAGGCGACAAGGATGATACTGACAAAGATATAGATGGCAAGATTGCCAAACTGAGCAGCTAAACGAGATCCCCACAAACCGCCCATACTAAAGTTATGAAAGATTAGTAGGATGACGGATAGAAAGGCTGTGAATTTGTGGACGGTGTAGATTTTCTCCAAACCGTGAAACCAGCTTTCTAGTAGGGGGAGACGAGTGGCTAGGATAAAGGTCAGAGATAGGCTTGTTAAAGCTAGTCCTGGAATCATGAATTGGGGAGAAGTGCTCATCCAAGTTAAAATAGTCAAGACAAAACTAGCTATGATAAAGAGTAGTCCTTTGATTGATTTCATAGAAAATTCCATTTCATTTAGATTTGATTTGTTGTAAATAAATTTGTTACATTTTATCATAGAAAAAGTATGGTGTCAAATTGATGTCTATAAATATCTGCTATCATTAAAAAACTCTCCAATTGAACTGGAGAGTGGTTGTTTATTCTGCAGCTTGTTGCCAACGTTTTGCTAGCATATGAGATAGGCTCGAAATTGCTAGGTTAAAGCTGAAGTAGATGAGGGCAATCAGGATATAAAGACTGAAGACCTGCTCTGGTTCGAAATAACGGCCCATGAGAATTTGACTGGCTCCAAAGAGTTCTTGTAGGGCGATAACAGAGTAGAGAAGACTGGTATCCTTAATCACGGTTACAAACTGAGAAATGATGGCTGGCAACATTTTACGAATAGCTTGTGGAAGAATGATGTGGTAGAGGATTTGGGTTGAGGTGAATCCTTGTGACATTCCTGCTTCGTATTGTCCCTTGTCTACGGCATTGAGACCGCCTCGAATAATCTCAGCTAGGGCAGCTGAGGTAAAGAGAGTAAAGGCAGTGATTCCTGCTGGAGTGGATTTCATCTTGAAAACCAAAAAGATAGTGAAAATCCAGAGAAGGTTGGGAACGTTGCGCACAAATTCGATGTAAATGCTGGAGATGATACGTAAGACAGGATTTTTGCCATTTCTCATGACGGCTAGCACCGTACCGATAAGGGTAGAGAGGACGATAGCGATTAGAGAAATATAGAGGGTCAAGCCAAATCCTTTAAAGATAAAGATTAGGTTATCTGGGGTCAAAACTTCTAAAATGGATTCCATAGTAACCTCCTAAAGTGAATAGGCTTTTTTGTTGGCTTGCTCCATCTTGCGACCAAACTGGGCAACAGGGAAGCATAGAGAAAAGTAGAGAAGGGCAGCACCTAGAAAGGCTGGGATGTAGTTTCCGTTGAGAGCTGACCAAGACTTGGTCACAAACATCAAGTCTACACCAGAAATGATAGCGACTGTAGAAGTGTTCTTGATGAGGTTGACAATTTGATTGGTCAAAGGAGGGAGAATAATACGGAAGGCCTGAGGCAAGATAATCAAGCGCATGGCACTGATATAGGTAAACCCTTGCGACAAGGCAGCTTCCATCTGACCGCTAGGAATAGACTGAATTCCTGAACGAATTACTTCAGCGATATAGGCACCGTGATAGAGTCCCACGCAGAGTACAGCCGTCCAATAAATCGGAATCATGATGATATGGTCACTAATAAGAGGCAAACCATAAAAAACAATAACAAACTGTACCAAGAGGGGAGTGTTTTGGTAAAACTCGACAAAGATACGAGCTAAAATGCGCAAAATTGGACGTTTACTGGTTGACATAGCTCCGAAGAAGATGCCTAAAACCATGGCTAGGATAAAGGATCCAATTGCTAGGGCAAGGGTGAAGAGGAAACCATTGAAAAATTGTCCAAAATCCTGAAAATAGGCTGTCCAAGATGATAAATCTGTCATGGGGTGTCCTCCTTATTCTGCAGTATGGCTAGATGGTTTCAGTTTGTAACGGTCATAGAGTTTTTGCAAACTGCCGTCCTTGCTCCATTTGGTGACCAAGTTATCAAGATAGTCGTTGAGCTCAGTATTTGATTTCTTGGTAACGATACCGTAGTCAGATGGCTTGAAACTATCATTTAGCAGTTCTGTCCGTTTACTGATGTAACCTGACAGAATAGAGCGGTCAACGGAAAAGGCATCAATACGATGGGCATGGAGAGAAGTAATCAATTCTGGATAGGAACCAAGTTCTACAAATTTAAACTTCAGGCCTTTCTTTTTACCCAGTTCGGTAATCAGGCGTTGGGTGATGGAACCTTGGGCAACTCCGATGGTTTTTTCGTTTAAATCCTCAATACTTTTGATTTTGGCAGACTTATTGATCAAAAAGCCAGAAGCGTCCGTGTAGTAGGGGCTTGTGAAGTTGTAGAGTTTTTTGCGTTCGTCTGTGATGGTGAAGGTTGCGATATCCATATCGACCTGTTCATTATCTAGGAGGGGTCCACGAGTTTGCGCTGTAACAGGAACATAGCGAACCTTGACCTTGAGCTCATCAGCTACCATCTTAGCCAGGTCAGTTTCGATACCAGAATAGGTTCCTGTCTTGGGATCCTTGTAACCGAAATTGGGAACGTCTTGTTTCACACCAACAACCAGCTCGCCTCTCTTTTGAATGTCTGCGACACTGGTATCAGCCTGAACTGGTTTTGCAGCAGCAAGACCGAAAAGGCTAATCAATAATGCTGATAAAAAGAATTTCTTTTTCATAGGCGCCTCCTTATTTGACTTTGTCACTTTCGTGGTTGATGATTTTGCTGAGGAATTGTTGGGCACGAGGTTCGCTTGGATTGTCGAAAAAGTCATCAACATCTGTCGTATCCACCAACACTTCTCCATCAGCCATAAAGATGATACGATCAGCAACTTCACGGGCAAAGCCCATTTCATGGGTAACGACAATCATATTCATACCATCGTGGGCTAATTTTTGCATAACTGCTAGAACATCGCCGATGGTTTCAGGGTCAAGGGCAGATGTTGGTTCATCAAAGAGGAGGAGTTCCGGATGCATAGCGAGTCCACGTGCAATGGCAATCCGTTGCTTTTGTCCACCAGATAGCATGGCTGGATAAGAATCTTTCTTGTCCCACATATTTACAAATTCCAGATATTTTTGGGCTGTTTTTTCAGCTTCTTCTTTATCAATTCCTAGAACTTTTATAGGCGCAAGTGTTACGTTTTCTAACACTGTTTTGTGGGGATAGAGGTTAAAATGTTGAAAAACCATGCCGACTTCCTTGCGAAGCGGTACCAAATCTTTCTGGCTGGCACCGGCAACTTGGTGACCATTTACTAGAAGACTTCCTTTGTCAACTGCCTCCAAACCATTGATGGTGCGGATAAGAGTGGACTTCCCAGAACCAGAAGGGCCTAGGAGGACAACAACTTGCCCTTTTTCAAAACGGAGATTGATGTCGCGGAGTGCATGGTAGTCTCCGTAATATTTTTCGACGTGTTCAAATTCTACTAAAGCCATAAGGAATCTCCTTTGTGTCAGATTTTATAACATGATTCTACACCAAAAGATTTATCTTGTCAAATCATATCAGAAAAAAGTTAGTAAAATTTTTGTAGAAAGCAATCAGGATAGAGAAAAAGCCTAAATCATGTTATAATGAAGCAATAGAATTCTTAGAAAGAGTGGATGTCTTTTTGATAACACCTACTTATGAATGGCAGTTTGCCCCGCAGGTAGAAGATGCGGATTTTACAAAGATAGCCAAGAAGGCTGGGCTGGGTCCTGAGGTGGCTCGTTTATTATTTGAAAGAGGGATTCGGGACCAAGAAAGTTTAAAGAAATTTTTGGAGCCTTCTTTGGAGGACTTGCATGACCCTTATCTGCTCCATGATATGGACAAGGCAGTGGAACGGATTCGTCAGGCCATTGAAGAAGGGGAAAATATCCTCATATACGGAGACTACGATGCGGATGGCATGACTTCGGCTTCGATTGTTAAGGAAAGTTTGGAACAGCTTGGTGCTGAATGCCGGGTTTATCTGCCCAATCGTTTTACCGACGGCTATGGACCTAATGCCAGTGTCTACAAATACTTTATTGAGCAAGAAGGAATTTCCTTGATTGTGACAGTGGATAATGGAGTTGCTGGTCATGAGGCCATTGAACTGGCCCAGTCTATGGGAGTGGATGTCATTGTGACTGACCATCATTCCATGCCTGAAACCTTACCAGATGCCTATGCCATTGTCCATCCTGAACATCCTGATGCGGACTATCCTTTCAAATATTTGGCTGGTTGTGGAGTGGCTTTCAAGTTGGCTTGTGCCCTGTTAGAAGAAGTGCAAGTGGAATTGCTTGATTTGGTCGCTATTGGTACCATTGCAGATATGGTGAGTTTGACGGATGAGAACCGTATCTTGGTTCAATATGGTCTAGAAATGCTGGGGCATACTCAGCGCATTGGTTTACAAGAAATGCTGGATATGGCTGGGATTGCTGCCAATGAAGTGACAGAAGAAACGGTTGGTTTCCAGATTGCTCCTCGTTTGAATGCCTTGGGCCGCTTGGATGATCCCAATCCTGCCATTGATTTGCTGACTGGGTTTGATGATGAGGAAGTGCATGAGATTGCCCTCATGATTCATCAGAAAAACGAAGAGCGTAAGGAAATTGTTCAGTCTATCTATGAAGAAGCTAAGACCATGGTGGACCCTGAGAAGAAGGTCCAGGTTTTGGCCAAGGAAGGCTGGAATCCTGGGGTTCTGGGTATCGTGGCTGGTCGTTTGTTGGAAGAACTAGGGCAGACAGTTATCGTTCTTAATATAGAGGGCGGTCGTGCCAAGGGTAGTGCTCGTAGTGTGGAAGCAGTGGATATTTTTGAGGCTCTGGATCCTCATCGCGACCTCTTCATCGCCTTTGGTGGCCATGCTGGTGCAGCTGGGATGACGCTGGAAGTGGAGAAACTCTCAGATTTATCTCAAGTCTTGGAAAATTATGTTCGTGAAAAAGGTGCAGATGCTGCTGGCAAGAACAAGTTAAATTTAGATGAAGAGCTGGATTTGGAGACACTTAGCTTGGAAACGGTCAAAAGTTTTGAACGTTTGGCACCTTTTGGCATGGACAATCAGAAACCTGTCTTTTATATCAAGGATTTTCAGGTCGAAAGTGCCCGTACCATGGGGGCAGGCAATGCCCATCTCAAACTGAAAATTTCTAAGGGTGAGGCGAGTTTTGAAGTGGTAGCCTTCGGGCAAGGTAGATGGGCAACAGAATTTGCTCAAACCAAGAACCTAGAGTTGGCAGTCAAATTGTCTGTCAACCAATGGAATGGCCAAACTGCCCTGCAGTTGATGATGGTGGATGCGCGTGTGGAGGGTGTTCAACTCTTTAACATCCGTGGGAAGAATGCAGTCTTTCCAGAAGGAGTTCCAGTCTTGGATTTTGCTGGAGAACTGCCAAATCTGGCGGATAGTGAAGCTGTTATCTTAAAAACCGTTCCTGAGGATATTACTCTGTTGAAGAACATTTTTCAGGAACAGAATTTCTCTGCTGTCTATTTCAAAAATGATATTGACAAGGCATACTATCTGACAGGGTATGGGACTAGAGAGCAGTTTGCCAAATTGTACAAGACCATCTACCAGTTTCCTGAGTTTGATATTCGCTACAAACTGAAGGATTTGGCGGCTTATCTCAATATCCAACAAATCTTGCTGGTCAAGATGATTCAAGTATTTGAAGAACTAGGCTTTGTTACCATCAAAGACGGGGTCATGACAGTCAATAAAGAGGCACCAAAGAGGGAAATCGGAGAAAGTCAGATTTATCAAAATCTCAAACAAACCGTCAAAGACCAAGAAATGATGGCGCTGGGTACCGTGCAAGAAATTTATGACTTTTTAATGAAAAAAGAGTAGATGATAGGAAAGAGTTGGGAAACCAGCTCTTTTTTGAAAACAAATCTTCATTTTGAAAATCATCAAAAAAATGGTATAATGGTAGGAAAAGATTCGGCTAATACTCAATGAAAATCAGAGAGCAAACTAGGAAGCTAGCCGCAGGCTGTACTTGAGTACGACAAGGCGAAGCTGACGTGGTTTGAATTTGATTTTCGAAGAGTATAAAAGTAATAGTGCTTTTAGAATAAGAGGGTAAGTAACCCTATAATCAAGATAAATTAAGCTTTCGGAGGAAAAATGAGTAATATCAGTTTAACAACACTTGGTGGTGTACGTGAAAACGGGAAAAATATGTATATCGCTGAAATCGATGGGTCTATTTTCGTTTTGGATGCAGGTCTGAAATACCCTGAAAATGAACAACTAGGGGTGGATGTCGTTATTCCAAATATGGACTACCTTTTTGAAAATAGCGATCGTATCGCTGGAGTCTTCTTGACCCACGGCCATGCGGATGCCATTGGTGCTCTGCCTTATCTCTTGGCGGAAGCCAAGGTACCTGTATTTGGCTCCGAGTTGACCATTGAGTTGGCCAAACTCTTTGTCAAAGGAAATGACACAGTTAAGAAATTCAATGATTTCCATGTTATCGATGAAGATACGGAGATTGATTTTGGCGGGACTGTGGTGTCCTTCTTCCGTACGACCCACTCTATCCCAGAAAGTCTGGGTGTGGTCTTGAAGACAGCTGAAGGTAGTATCGTTTATACAGGTGACTTCAAATTTGACCAGACAGCTAGTGAATCCTATGCGACAGACTTTGCTCGTTTGGCAGAAATCGGTCGTGATGGAGTTCTGGCTCTTCTTAGCGATTCAGCCAATGCGGACAGTAATATCCAAGTGGCTAGCGAAAGTGAAGTTGGGGACGAGATCACTCAAACCATTTCGGACTGGGATGGTCGTATCATTGTTGCAGCAGTAGCTAGCAACCTCTCTCGTATCCAGCAGGTGTTTGACGCTGCGGATGCAACAGGCCGTCGTGTGGTCTTGACAGGATTCGATATTGAAAATATCGTCCGTACTGCTATTCGTCTTAAGAAATTGTCTCTAGCTAACGAAAGTCTTTTGATTAAACCAAAAGATATGTCTCGCTTTGAAAACCATGAGTTGATTATCCTTGAGACAGGTCGTATGGGTGAGCCTATCAACGGTCTTCGCAAGATGTCGATTGGTCGCCACCGTTATGTGGAAATTAAGGACGGTGACCTAGTCTATATTGTAACGACTCCATCTATCGCTAAGGAAGCAGTTATGGCGCGTGTGGAAAACATGATTTACCAAGCTGGTGGAGTTGTCAAACTGATCACTCAAAGCTTGCGTGTGTCAGGGCACGGAAATGCGCGTGATTTGCAGTTGATGATTAATCTCTTGCAACCCAAGTATCTCTTCCCAATTCAAGGGGAATACCGTGAGTTAGATGCCCATGCTAAGGCTGCTATGGCAGTTGGGATGTTACCAGAACGCATTTTTATCCCTAAAAAGGGAACAAGCATGGCTTATGAGAATGGAGACTTTGTCCCGGCTGGAGCGGTTTCGGCAGGGGATGTCTTGATTGACGGGAATGCCATTGGTGATGTTGGTAATGTGGTTCTTCGTGACCGTAAGGTCTTGTCAGAAGATGGAATTTTCATCGTCGCAATCACCGTTAACCGTCGTGAGAAGAAAATTGTGGCCAAGGCTCGTGTTCACACGCGTGGATTTGTTTATCTCAAGAAGAGCCGTGATATTCTCCGTGAAAGTTCAGAATTGATTAATCAGACGGTAGAAGACTATCTTCAAGGAGATGACTTTGACTGGGCAGATCTTAAAGGGAAGGTTCGTGATAATCTGACCAAGTATCTCTTTGATCAAACTAAGCGTCGTCCAGCTATTTTACCAGTAGTCATGGAAGCAAAATAAGCGATGAAATAAACGGAGAGAAAGTCGAATTTCGGCTTTTTCTTATAGAAAAATAGAGGAAAAATTATGGCAGTAATGAAAATCGAGTATTACTCACAAGTTTTGGATATGGAGTGGGGAGTGAATGTCCTCTATCCTGATGCTAATCGAGTGGAAGAACCAGATTGTAAAGACATTCCAGTCTTGTACCTCTTGCACGGGATGTCTGGTAATCATAATAGTTGGCTCAAGCGGACCAACGTAGAACGCTTACTCCGAGGAACCAATCTCATCGTTGTTATGCCCAATACCAGCAACGGTTGGTACACCGATACCCAGTATGGTTTTGACTATTACACAGCTCTAGCAGTGGAATTGCCACAGGTTCTAAAACGCTTCTTCCCTAACATGACTAGCAAACGTGAAAAGACCTTTATCGCTGGTCTCTCTATGGGGGGCTACGGTTGTTTCAAACTGGCTCTTGCTACAAATCGTTTTTCTCATGCAGCTAGCTTCTCAGGTGCTTTGAGCTTTCAAGATTTTTCTCCTGAAAGCCAAGATATGGGGACACCAGCTTACTGGAGAGGTGTTTTTGGGGAGATTAAAGATTGGACAACTAGTCCTTATTCTCTTGAAAGTCTGGCTAAAAAATCGGATAAAAAGACCAAGCTGTGGGCTTGGTGTGGCGAGCAGGATTTCTTGTACGAAGCCAACAATCTGGCAGTGAATAATCTCAAAAAACTGGGCTTTGATGTGACCTATAGCCATAGCGCTGGAACTCACGAGTGGTATTATTGGGAAAAACAATTGGAATGGTTCTTGGCAACCCTACCAATCGATTTCAAATTAGAAGAGAGATTAAGCTAGTTTAGTTTGTATTACTCTTTCAATAACCATGTCTTCTATGGAATAGAAACTAAAATATGTTTTTACTAGACTTTCTAAACAAAAATAGTAGAATAGTAGTTAAATTCTATTATTGTTGGAAAGAGAGTAAGAGATGTATCGTTATCAAATTGGCATTCCCACATTAGAATATGATCAGTTTGTTAAAGAACATGAATTAGTCAATGTATTACAAAGTAGTGCTTGGGAAGAGGTTAAGTCTGATTGGCAACATGAAAAGTTTGGCGTCTACCGAGGAGATAAATTACTGGCTACAGCTAGTATTTTGATTAAAACTCTTCCTCTAGGCTATAGAATGTTTTATATCCCAAGAGGTCCTGTTTTAGATTATAAGGATGCTAAACTCCTGAACTTTGTTCTTCAATCCATTAAGTCCTATGCTCGAAGCAAGAGAGCGATTTTTGTGATTTTTGACCCAAGTATTTGCTTATCGCAAAGTTCAATCAAGCATGAAAAAACAGAATATCCTGAAAATATGGCTATTATTGAAAATTTGCAAAGAATGGGAGTAAGGTGGTCAGGAAAGACCGATGGAATGGGGGATACTATTCAGCCTCGTATTCAGGCAAAAATATACAAGGAAAACTTTGCAGAAGATAAACTTTGCAAGTCAACAAAACAAGCCATTCGATCATCTAGAAATAAGGGTGTAGAGATTCAGATTGGTGGTTATGAATTGTTGGAATCTTTCTCGTTTTTGATGAAAAAAACTGAGAAGCGAAAAGATATCCATTTGAGGAATGAAGCTTATTATAAAAAATTGTTAGATAATTTTAAGGATAAGGCCTACATAACGCTGGCTACTCTAGATATCGCTAAGCGTTTGCGAGAATTAGAAGAACAGTTAGCGAAAAACTTAGCGTTGGAAGAGTCGTTTACTGAGTCGACTCGAACTTCAAAAGTAGAAGCCCAGAGAAGGAAAAAAGAGCGTTTGGTGGAAGAAAGAGCTTTCTTGCAGAGATATTTGAATGAAGAAAAAGCAAACATTCCTTTAGCAGCTACTTTGAGTTTGGAATTTGGTAATACCTCTGTTAATCTATATGCTGGTATGGATGATGCTTTTAAACGTTATAATGCACCAATTTTAACTTGGTATGAAACAGCTCGTTATGCTTTTGAGCGAGGTATGGTGTGGCAAAATTTAGGTGGTGTTGAAAACTCTCTCAATGGTGGACTTTACCATTTTAAGGAAAAATTTAATCCAACGATTGAAGAATACTTGGGTGAGTTTACAATGCCCACCCATCCTCTCTATCCTCTGTTAAGACTTGCTCTTGATTTCCGTAAAACATTAAGAAAAAAACATAGAAAGTAAGTATATGGCACTAACTACACTCACGAAAGAAGAGTTTCGTACTTATTCTGATCAGGTTTCTTCTCGTTCTTTTATGCAATCTGTCCAGATGGGGGACTTATTAGAAAAAAGAGGGGCTCGAATTGTTTACCTTGCTTTGAAACAAGAAGGAGAGATTCAAGTTGCAGCTCTGGTTTATAGCTTACCTATGTTAGGTGGTTTGCATATGGAGCTCAATTCGGGGCCTATTTATACGAGAAAAGAATCCCTGCCAGTTTTTTATGCGGAGTTAAAAGAATATGCTAAGCAGAATGGTGCATTAGAGCTAATTGTAAAACCTTATGAAACTTACCAAACTTTTGATAGTGATGGTAATCCAATAGATGCTGAGAAAAAAAGTATTATTCAAGGTTTGACTGATTTGGGTTATCAATTTGATGGTTTAAAAACAGGTTACCCAGGTGGAGAACCGGATTGGTTATATTGTAAAGATTTGAATGAGCTAACTGAAAAGACCTTGATTAACAGTTTTAGTAAAAAGGGGAAACCTTTGGTGAAAAAGGCTGATACATTTGGTATTCAGTTGAAAAAATTAAACCGTGAAGAACTTTCGATTTTTAAGAATATAACAAAAGAAACCTCTGAACGTAGAGAATATAGTGATAAAAGTTTAGAATATTATGAGCACTTTTATGATTCATTTGGAGAACAAGCGGAGTTTGTAATTGCTAATCTAAATTTAGGAGAATATATACAAAATTTAATACATAAGCAAAAAGAATTATCTGAAAAAATAGCTACCTCACTACTCTTATTAGAACAATATCCAGATTCTGCACAAAAGAAAAAAGAACACAAAGAATTGGCTAGGCAGTATGAAAGCTTTGAAGTTCGAAAAGCAGAAGCACGAGAGTTGATTGAAAAATATGGAGAGAAAGATCTTGTCTTAGCAGGTAGTTTATTTATTTATATCCCTCAAGAAACGACCTATCTTTTTAGTGGTTCCTATACTGAGTTTAATAAATTTTATGCACCAGCTTTGCTTCAGAAATATGTTATGTTGGAAAGCATAAAACGTGGGATACCTAAATACAACTTCCTAGGTATTCAAGGGATTTTTGATGGTAGTGATGGTGTTTTACGTTTTAAACAAAATTTTAATGGTTATATTGTACGTAAAGCAGGAACTTTCCGTTATTATCCATCTCCCATAAAATATAAAGCTATTCAGTTACTTAAAAAAATATTAGGACGCTAAGATAAGAAAATCGGTCTTTAGGTTTCTTTCAGCTTGTTTTAGTAAAATAGCTTTTATTTGCTAGAAAGGTGGAGGGACATGCGCTGGATTTTTCGTTTGATAGGGGCTTTCTTTTCTTTTGTGTGGCGTTTGTTTTGGCGTCTAGTTTGGATAGTCGTGTTCTTATGTGCTCTTGCTTTCGGTCTTCTCTGGTATCTGAACGGGGATTTTCAAGGAGCGCTAAAGCAAGCAGAACGGTCAGTAAAGATTGGTCAACAAAGTATCGACCAATGGGAAAAAACAGGGCAACTGCCTAAGTTGAATCAGACAGATAGCCACCAACACTCTGAAGGAAGGTGGCCGCAGGCTTCTGCTCGTATTTACCTAGATCCCCAGATGGATTCACGCTTTCAAGAGGCTTATGTAGAAGCAATCCAGAATTGGAATCAAACTGGTGCTTTTAAGTTTGAACTGGTGACTGAGGCCAGCACGGCGGATATCTTGGCTACTGAGATGAATGACGGAGGTACTCCTGTGGCAGGAGAGGCAGAAAGTCAGACCAATCTCTTAACAGGGCAATTTTTATCCGTAACGGTGCGGTTGAATCACTATTATCTGTCCAATCCTAACTATGGCTATTCATATGAGCGCATTGTCCATACGGCAGAACATGAGTTGGGGCATGCGATTGGCTTGGACCATACAGATGAAAAGTCTGTCATGCAACCAGCAGGTTCCTTTTATGGTATCCAGAAAGAGGATGTTGAAAGACTTCGAAAATTATATGAGACCAATGAGTAGGGGACTAACTTTCCCTACTTTTTTGCTATAATGGAACTATGAATAACTTGATTAAATCAAAATTAGAGCTCTTGCCGACCAGCCCTGGTTGTTACATTCACAAGGATAAAAACGGCACCATTATCTATGTAGGAAAGGCTAAAAATCTGCGTAACCGCGTGAGGTCTTATTTCCGTGGAAGTCATGATACCAAAACAGAGGCCTTGGTGTCTGAAATTGTAGATTTTGAATTTATCGTTACTGAGTCTAATATTGAGGCACTTCTCCTAGAAATCAACCTGATTAAGGAAAACAAGCCCAAGTACAATATCATGCTCAAGGATGATAAGTCTTATCCCTTCATCAAAATCACCAATGAACGCTATCCTCGTTTGATTATCACCCGTCAGGTCAAAAAGGACGGAGGTCTCTACTTTGGACCTTATCCAGATGTGGGGGCAGCCAATGAAATCAAGAGGTTGCTGGATCGGATTTTCCCTTTTCGGAAGTGTACAAATCCGCCCTCTAAGGTTTGTTTTTACTATCATATCGGCCAATGCATGGCTCATACCATCTGTAAGAAGGATGAGGCCTATTTCAAGTCCATGGCTCAGGAGGTTTCTGATTTCCTAAAAGGGCAAGATGACAAAATCATTGATGACCTCAAGAGTAAAATGTCAGTTGCAGCACAAAATATGGAGTTTGAACGTGCGGCGGAATACCGTGACCTAATTCAGGCTATTGGAACGCTTCGAACCAAGCAACGGGTCATGGCTAAGGATCTCCAAAATCGGGATGTCTTTGGCTACTATGTGGACAAGGGATGGATGTGTGTCCAGGTTTTCTTTGTTCGTCAGGGCAAGCTTATTGAGCGCGATGTCAATCTTTTCCCCTATTATAATGATCCGGATGAGGACTTTCTAACCTATGTAGGACAATTCTATCAAGAAAAATCTCATCTAGTTCCCAATGAGGTACTGATTCCGCAGGATATTGACGAAGAAGCTGTAAAGGCTTTGGTAGACACCAAGATTGTCAAACCCCAGCGTGGAGAGAAAAAGCAACTGGTCAATCTGGCTATAAAGAATGCTCGAGTCAGCCTAGAGCAGAAATTTAACCTGCTAGAGAAATCTGTCGAAAAAACACAGGGGGCTATTGAAAATCTAGGACGTTTGCTCCAAATACCGACCCCAGTCCGCATCGAGTCCTTCGATAACTCCAACATCATGGGGACCAGTCCTGTTTCAGCCATGGTGGTCTTTGTTAACGGCAAACCAAGTAAAAAAGATTACCGTAAGTATAAAATAAAGACCGTAGTCGGGCCAGACGACTATGCTAGTATGCGAGAGGTCATTCGCAGGCGCTATGGTCGAGTACAGCGTGACGGTTTGACTCCTCCAGATTTGATTGTCATTGATGGGGGGCAAGGTCAAGTCAATATCGCCAAGCAGGTCATCCAAGAGGAACTGGGCTTGGATATCCCCATTGCAGGTTTGCAAAAGAATGATAAGCACCAAACCCATGAATTGCTCTTTGGAGATCCGCTTGAGGTGGTGGAGTTGTCTCGCAATTCTCAGGAATTTTTCCTGCTCCAACGTATCCAAGATGAGGTCCACCGCTTTGCCATTACTTTCCACCGCCAACTGCGCTCCAAAAATTCCTTTTCATCACAACTGGATGGAATTGAAGGGCTAGGACCTAAACGCAAGCAGAATCTCATGAAGCATTTCAAGTCTCTGGCCAAAATCAAGGAAGCCAGTGTGGATGAGATTGTCGAAGTTGGAGTGCCTAGAGCAGTAGCAGAGACTGTGCAAAGAAAATTGAACCCGCAGGAAGAAGTGGAATTAGCTCAAGTGGCGGAAGAAAGAGTAGATTACCAAACGGATACAGGACATGATTAAAGAAAACTTGCTTCATAGAATTGTGCAAACTAAAAACGATTGGCTGGCCCAATCGTTTTTAATATATCTTATACTCAATGAAAATCAAAGAGCAAACTAGGAAGCAAGCCGTAGGCAGTACTTGAGTACGGCAAGGCGAAGCTGACGTGGTTTGAAGAGATTTTCGAAGAGTATTATTGTAACTGAGATTGATCTGGAAGGTAAGAACCACCTAGATAGGTATTGCTGAGTTTTTCAAGTGTTCCATCTTGATAGAGTTCTTTGAGTGCTTTATCAAATTGCTCTTTAAACTCTTTTTGGTCGCTTGAGAAAACGATATAGTTGCTGGGGCTATCGGCAGAAGGCAAGTCAACCACAGAAAGGTCCAAGCCACGGTCCTTGATAATCTTTTGAACGGATACCTTGTCAAAAACGAGGAAATCAAATTCACCGTTAGAGAGGTCTAGGATTCGTTTACCGATATCTTCACCAGAAAAATCAATCGTAGCAGGATTGTCAGTGTGTTTCTGATTCCAGTTATTGATGAATTGAGCGTTTGAAGTTCCGGTATCCTCTTGCGTTGTTTTACCAGCGATTTGGTCAAGTGAAGTCAAAGGATTTTTCTTGTTGCTGACGAGGACGAGGGGATTGTTTGAAATTGGAAGTGAGTAGAGGTATTTTTCAGCACGCTCTTTTGTGTAACTCAAGTTATTTGCCGCAGCCTGATAGTGACCAGAATCAAGTCCTGGGAAGATACTCTCCCAGGCAGTTCTTTGAAATTGAATCTCGTAGTCGCTGAGTTTTTCATCAACTGCTTTTAGAACTTCGATGTCGAAACCTGTCAGATTTCCCTTGTCTTCGTAGTCAAATGGTGGCACATCGCCAGCTGTAGCAACGACGATTGTCTTTTGATAGCTGGTCTCTTTAGGTGTGGCTTGATTTCCACAGGCAACCAAAAATGGTAGGATGGCTAATAATAGGCTAAATTTTTTCATAATATCTCCATTCAAATGTAAAGTACTTGCTAGTTTATCAGAAACTGTCTTGATGAACCAATATATATTTTTTATGATTGTGATAAAAAACTTAATCATGAAAAATCTCTGCAAGCTCTTTCAAATTATGGTAGAATGGAAGCAGTAGAATTAGAAAAGGAAATCGATTATGAAATTTCTTGAATTAAATAAAAAACGTCATGCGACCAAGCAGTTCACTGATAAACCTGTTGATCCAAAAGATGTGCGTACGGCTATCGAAATTGCAACCTTGGCACCAAGTGCCCACAACAGCCAGCCTTGGAAATTTGTAGTGGTGCGTGAGAAAAATGCAGAACTAGCAAAATTGGCTTACGGTTCAAACTTTGAACAGGTATCATCAGCGCCTGTAACTATTGCCTTATTTACAGACACAGATTTGGCTAAACGTGCTCGTAAGATTGCCCGAGTTGGTGGTGCTAACAATTTCTCAGAAGAGCAACTTCAATATTTTATGAAGAATTTGCCTGCTGAATTTGCCCGTTACAATGAACAACAAGTCAGCGACTACCTAGCCCTCAATGCAGGTTTGGTTGCTATGAACTTGGTTTTGGCTCTTACAGACCAAGGAATCGGATCAAATTTGATCCTTGGATTTGACAAATCAAAAGTCAATGAAGTTTTGGATATCGAAGACCGCTTCCGCCCAGAACTTTTGATTACAGTGGGATACACAGACGAAAAATTGGAACCAAGTTACCGCTTGCCAGTAGATGAAATCATCGAGAAAAGATAGAAAGAAGAAAAAAATGACAGCAATTGATTTTACAGCAGAAGTAGAAAAACGCAAAGAAGACCTCTTGGCTGACTTGTTTAGCCTTTTAGAAATCAACTCAGAACGAGATGACAGCAAGGTTGATGCTGAGCATCCATTTGGACCTGGGCCGGTAAAAGCCTTGGAAAAATTCCTTGAAATCGCAGACCGCGATGGCTACCCAACTAAAAATGTTGATAACTACGCAGGACATTTTGAGTTTGGTGAAGGAGAAGAAGTTCTTGGAATCTTTGCCCATATGGATGTGGTGCCAGCTGGTAGCGGTTGGGATACAGATCCTTACATACCAACTATCAAAGACGGTCGCCTCTATGCGCGTGGTGCTTCAGATGACAAGGGTCCTACAACAGCTTGTTACTATGGTTTGAAAATCATCAAAGAATTGGGGCTTCCAACTTCTAAGAAGGTTCGTTTCATCGTCGGAACAGACGAAGAATCAGGCTGGGCAGATATGGACTACTACTTCGAGCACGTAGGACTTGCAAAACCAGACTTCGGTTTCTCTCCAGATGCTGAATTCCCTATCATCAACGGTGAAAAAGGTAACATCACAGAATACCTCCACTTTGCAGGAGAAAATGCAGGTGCTGCCCGTCTTCATAGCTTTACAGGTGGTTTGCGTGAAAACATGGTACCAGAATCAGCAACAGCAGTCGTTTCAGGTGATTTGGCTGACTTGCAAGGGAAATTAGATACTTTTGTTGCAGAACACAAACTCAGAGGAGAAATTCAAGAAGAAAACGGTCAGTACAAGGTTACCATCATTGGGAAATCAGCCCATGGTGCTATGCCTGCTTCAGGTGTCAATGGTGCGACTTACCTAGCCCTCTTCCTTAGCCAGTTTGACTTTGCTGGTCCAGCCAAAGACTACCTTGACATCGCTGGTAAAATTCTCTTGAACGACCATGAGGGTGAAAATCTCAAGATTGCTCATGTGGATGAAAAGATGGGTGCTCTTTCTATGAATGCCGGTGTCTTCCGCTTTGACGAAACAGGCGCTGACAATACCATTGCCCTTAACATCCGCTATCCAAAAGGAACAAGTCCAGAACAAATCAAGTCAATCCTTGAAAACTTGCCAGTTGCTTCTGTTAGCCTTTCTGAACACGGTCACACGCCTCACTATGTGCCAATGGAAGATCCACTTGTGCAAACCTTGTTGAATGTCTATGAAAAACAAACTGGTCTTAAAGGTCACGAGCAAGTCATCGGTGGTGGAACCTTTGGTCGCTTGCTAGAACGAGGTGTTGCCTATGGTGCTATGTTCCCAGACTCAATTGACACCATGCACCAAGCCAATGAATTTATCGCCTTGGACGATCTCTTCCGAGCAGCAGCAATCTATGCCGAAGCTATTTACGAATTGATCAAATAAAATGATAGAAGTCTGAGATGTTATGCTTGGACTTCTTTTTGGAGGGAAAGTAGATGTCTCAAATTGAAAGAATCAAACAGGCTATCATGGCGGATCCGCAGAATGCCAGCTATACCGAACGTGGCATCGAGCCTCTCTTTGCAGCGCCAAAGACTGCTCGCATCAATATCATCGGTCAGGCACCGGGACTTAAAACCCAAGAAGCAGGCCTTTACTGGAAGGACAAAAGTGGTGACCGCCTGAGAGACTGGCTAGGTGTGGATGAAGATACCTTTTACAATTCAGGATATTTTGCGGTTTTACCTATGGATTTCTACTTTCCAGGGCATGGCAAGTCAGGTGACCTGCCACCGCGAACTGGCTTTGCTGAAAAATGGCATCCTCAGCTCTTGAAAGAATTGCCCGATATTCAGCTAACCCTCTTGATTGGGCAATATGCTCAAGCCTACTATCTACAGGAAAAAATTAGTGGCAAGGTGACAGAACGGGTAAAACATTACCAGAAGTACTTACCAACCTATTTTCCACTTGTACACCCATCACCACGCAATCAAATCTGGATGGCCAAAAATCCTTGGTTTGAGTCAGAAGTGGTGCCAGATTTGAAAAAAAGAATTAAAACTATTTTAGGAGAAAAAGAATGAAAGAAATTTCCTTTGACGCATTTTACCAGCTTTACCAAAACGACCAACTTTCTTTAGTCGATGTGAGAGAAGTGGAAGAGTTTGAAGCTCTTCATTTAGAAGGCGCCCACAACCTACCGCTGAGTCAATTAGCTGATAGCTATGATCAGTTGGACAAGAACCAGTTGCATTATGTCATTTGTAAATCTGGGATGAGATCGGCGCGTGCTTGCCAATTCTTATCAGAACAAGGTTATGAAGTTATCAATGTCCAAGGTGGCATGATGGCCTTTGAAGAACTTTAAAAATTTGCATTTCTCCTACTTGGTGTGGACTGGGTAGGAGAATTTTATTTTTAGATAATTCTCATTTTTAAGAATCTTGAAAACATTCAATATTTACTTCGTGAAGCTTTTTTCATACTCCTATTCATGATATACTAGGTCAGTATTTTATAAATATGAAGGAGATTTTCATGGCTAAAAAAGGTGCCCTAACAGGTTTACTCCTGTTTGGAATATTTTTTGGTGCGGGAAACTTGATTTTTCCGCCTTCTCTGGGTGCTCTATCTGGAGAACATTTTCTTCCTGCCATCGCAGGTTTTGTCTTTTCAGGCGTCGGTATCGCCGTC
This sequence comes from Streptococcus bovismuti, assembly GCF_042436615.2. GTDB lineage: Bacteria > Bacillota > Bacilli > Lactobacillales > Streptococcaceae > Streptococcus. The sequence continues at coordinate 120,397 of NZ_JBHMFR020000004.1, forward strand.
TTGACTCTTATTATTGGAACACTAAATCCTAAAGGATATATCTACGAGATTTCAACAAAGATAGCGCCTTGGTTTGCGACTCTTTACCTCTCAGTTCTTTACTTGTCAATCGGTCCATTCTTTGCTATCCCACGTACAGCTACAACGGCTTACGAAGTAGGGATTAGCCCCCTTTTGTCGGATGCAAATAAAGGTCTTGGCTTGATTGTCTTTACGGTTCTTTACTTTGCAGCAGCGTATCTAATTTCGCTTAATCCATCAAAAATCTTGGACCGTATCGGCCGTATCTTAACGCCAGTCTTTGCGATTTTGATCGTTATCTTAGTTGTTCTAGGAGCTATCAAATATGGTGGAACAAGTCCTCAAGCTGCTTCAGCTGCTTATCAAGCTTCTGCCTTTGGTACAGGATTCCTAGAAGGTTATAATACTTTGGATGCCCTTGCCTCAGTTGCCTTCAGTGTAATCGCAGTTCAAACCTTGAAACAACTTGGATTCTCAAGTAAGAAAGAATACATTTCAACTATTTGGGTGGTTGGTATCGTTGTTGCCCTTGCCTTCAGCGCTCTTTATATCGGTTTAGGTTTCCTTGGAAATCATTTCCCAGTACCAGCTGAAGCGATGAAGGGTGGAACACCAGGTGTTTACATCTTGTCACAAGCTACTCAAGAAATCTTTGGTTCAACAGCTCAACTCTTCCTTGCAGCTATGGTTACCGTAACCTGCTTCACAACAACGGTTGGTTTAATTGTGTCAACAGCTGAGTTCTTTAATGAGCGCTTCCCACAAATCAGCTACAAGGTTTATGCGACAGCCTTTACCTTGATTGGTTTTGCCATTGCTAATTTGGGACTTGATGCGATTATCAAGTACTCAATCCCTGTACTGGTTATCTTGTACCCAATCACGATTGCCATCGTCATGATCGTCATTGTCAACAAATTCGTGGCTCTTTCAAAACCAGGTATGCAGTTGACAATTGCTGTTGTTACAGCTATTGCCATTGCAAGCGTATTAGGAAGCTCATTTAAGGTTGAGTTTCTTGCAAATCTTGTCAACGCTCTTCCTTTTGCTAAGGCATCACTCCCATGGTTGGTTCCAGCCATTGTCGGAATCTTGCTCTCATTGGTTCTACCAAACAAGCAAGAAAGCGATGTTTTTGAAATGGAATAATCATTAAAATCACTTTTGTAGTCAAGTCTACAGGAGTGATTTTCTTTTTTTATCCGATGATAAATGTGTTATAATAGGTAGCAAAAGAGGTGAAGAAATGAATCAAACAGTAGAATATATCAAAGAACTGACAGCTATTGTATCGCCAACGGGCTTCACTCGGGAGATTTCGGACTATTTAGTCAAGACTCTAGAAGGTTTTGGTTACCAGCCGGTTCGTACAGCTAAGGGTGGTGTCAATGTAACCATTAAAGGTCAAAACGATGAGCAACACCGCTATGTGACTGCCCATGTAGATACGCTTGGTGCTATTGTCCGTGCTGTCAAAGCAGATGGTCGTCTCAAATTGGACCGTATCGGTGGTTTTCCTTGGAACATGATTGAAGGAGAAAACTGTACCGTTCACGTAGCTAGCACAGGACAAAAAGTATCAGGAACTATCCTTATCCACCAAACTTCTTGCCATGTCTATAAGGATGCAGGAACTGCAGAACGCACGCAAGACAATATGGAAGTACGTTTGGATGCAAAAGTAAGGAATGAAAAAGAAACTCGTGCCTTGGGGATTGAGGTCGGTGATTTTATCAGCTTTGACCCACGAACTGTCGTGACAGAGACAGGTTTTATCAAGTCTCGTCATTTGGATGATAAGGTGAGCGCAGCGATCTTGCTTAATCTGCTTCGCGTTTATAAGGAAGAGAAGATTGAATTGCCAGTAACAACCCATTTTGCTTTTTCAGTCTTTGAAGAAGTGGGACACGGTGCTAACTCTAATATTCCTGCTCAGGTAGTCGAATATCTGGCTGTGGATATGGGAGCCATGGGAGATGATCAGCAAACAGATGAGTACACAGTTTCTATCTGTGTTAAGGATGCTTCAGGGCCTTATCACTATGACTTCCGTCAACACTTGGTGGCCTTGGCGAAAGAACAAGATATTCCATTTAAGCTGGATATCTATCCATTTTATGGTTCGGACGCTTCAGCGGCTATGTCTGCAGGTGCAGAGGTCAAACATGCCCTCCTTGGTGCTGGTATCGAGTCTAGTCATTCTTATGAGCGTACTCATATTGACTCAGTAGTCGCAACAGAGCGCATGGTTGATGCTTATCTTAAGAGTGCATTGGTAGACTAATATGTGCCTTATTTGCCAGAGAATTGAGCTCATTAAAGTTGGGGAAAATCCCTACTTTGTCAAAGAGTTGGAAACAGGCTATCTTGTGATTGGAGACCACCAGTATTTTGCAGGCTATAGTCTCTTTCTAGCCAAGGAACACGTCACCGAATTGCATCATTTAGAAAAGGAAACGAAACTCCGTTTTCTAGAAGAAATGAGTGTGGTCCAAGAGGCAGTTGCTAAGGCCTTTGCTGCTGAGAAAATGAATATCGAACTGCTAGGAAATGGTGATGCCCATCTTCATTGGCATCTGTTTCCTAGACGGACAGGTGATATGAATGGCCACGGTCTCAAGGGACGTGGACCAGTCTGGTGGGTTCCCTTTGAAGAAATGACCTCAGAAACCTGCCAAGCAAAACCGGATGAGATTAAAAGATTAGTCAAACGTTTATCATTAGAACTAGATAAACTATTAGAAATAAAGGAGTAAAAATGAAAAAAAGATACCTTGTCTTAACAGCCTTGCTAGCCTTGAGTTTAGCAGCTTGTTCACAAGAAAAAGCAAAAAATGAAGATGGCGCAGCTAAGACAGAACAAACAGCCAAGGCTGATGGGACAGTTGGAAGTAAGGCTCAAGGAGCTGCCCAGAAAAAAGCAGAAGTGGTTAATAAAGGTGACTACTACAGCATCCAAGGGAAATACGATGAAATCATCGTAGCGAATAAACATTATCCTTTGTCAAAAGACTACAATCCAGGGGAAAATCCGACAGCCAAGGCAGAATTGCTCAAACTCATCAAAGCAATGCAAGAAGCAGGATTCCCGATTAGTGATCATTACAGTGGTTTTAGAAGTTATGAAACTCAGACCAAGCTCTATCAAGATTATGTCAACCAAGATGGGAAGGCAGCAGCTGACCGTTATTCTGCTCGACCTGGCTATAGCGAACACCAAACAGGCTTGGCCTTTGATGTGATTGGGACGAATGGAGATTTGGTAACAGAAGAAAAAGCAGCCCAATGGCTTTTGGACCATGCAGCTGATTATGGATTTGTTGTCCGTTATCTTAAAGGTAAGGAAAAGGAAACAGGCTACATGGCTGAAGAATGGCACCTTCGTTATGTCGGAAAAGAAGCTAAAGAAATTGCTGCAAGTGGTCTCAGTTTGGAAGAATACTACGGCTTTGAAGGCGGAGATTACGTCGATTAAAAAAGAAACTTTTCTCTTGCAATTTCAGATAAATAGTGTATAATAGATGAGTATGTGTAAAGCATACTTGTGGGAGGTAAAAATCTTTAATTACCGCCAAAACCACAAAGGAGGATTTAAAAATGGCTAAAAAAGTCGAAAAACTTGTAAAATTGCAAATCCCTGCTGGTAAAGCTACACCAGCTCCACCGGTTGGACCTGCTCTTGGTCAAGCTGGTATCAACATCATGGGATTCACAAAAGAGTTCAACGCTCGTACAGCTGACCAAGCTGGTATGATCATTCCAGTTGTTATCTCAGTTTACGAAGATAAATCATTTACTTTCATCACTAAAACACCACCAGCTGCTGTTCTTTTGAAAAAAGCTGCAGGTGTTGAAAAAGGATCAGGTACACCTAACAAAACTAAAGTTGCTACAGTTACTCGTGCACAAGTACAAGAAATTGCAGAAACTAAGATGCCAGATTTGAACGCAGCAAACATTGAGTCTGCAATGCGTATGATCGAAGGTACTGCTCGTTCTATGGGATTCACTGTTGTTGACTAATCAATAACACAGTAGAAAATCTCACAGCAGTCTATTAGTTGCTTTTCATACTAGGCAAGTGACTGATGCTTGTACTTGGGTACAGCAAGGGAACTTAACGACGTAGGAAAAGAATCTAATAGACTGAAAACCCGCAAGACTTCATCATTTCGAGGAGTGACGTGGGAGATGAAAATCGATTGAACCACTTACAAGGAGAATAGAAAATGGCTAAAAAAAGCAAACAACTTCGTGCTGCTCTTGAGAAAATCGACAGCACAAAAGCATACAGCGTAGAAGAAGCTGTAGCACTTGCAAAAGAAACTAACTTTGCAAAATTTGACGCAACTGTAGAAGTTGCTTACAACTTGAACATCGACGTTAAAAAAGCTGACCAACAAATCCGTGGAGCAATGGTATTGCCAAACGGTACAGGTAAAACTTCACGCGTTCTTGTTTTCGCACGTGGTGCAAAAGCTGAAGAAGCAAAAGCTGCTGGTGCAGACTTTGTTGGTGAAGATGACCTTGTTGCTAAAATCAACGACGGTTGGTTGGACTTCGACGTAGTTATCGCTACACCTGACATGATGGCTCTTGTTGGACGTCTTGGACGTGTCCTTGGACCACGTAACTTGATGCCAAACCCTAAAACTGGTACTGTAACAATGGATGTTGCTAAAGCGGTTGAAGAGTCTAAAGGTGGTAAAATCACTTACCGTGCTGACCGTGCAGGTAACGTTCAAGCAATCATCGGTAAAGTATCATTTGAAGCTGAAAAATTGGTTGAAAACTTCAAAGCTTTCAACGAAACAATCCAAAAAGCAAAACCAGCTACAGCTAAAGGAACTTACGTAACAAACTTGACTATCACAACTACTCAAGGTGTTGGTATCAAAGTTGACGTAAACTCACTTTAATCAGTAGTTTATATCAGAGAACGAGTACAAAAGTGCTCGTTTTTTTTGCTCTTACCCAACTTTAAATGAGAATTTTTAACAGCTAAATCAGAAATTCTAAATGTATTTAGCTGAGATTAGCATTCAAATATACTTTTAAATGTTAAAATACATATGTTAAAAGATTCATGAAAAAAATCAAACGGATTTAATTAATAAATATACAAAAAATAAAATATATAGAAATAAAATTTAATTCAAAATAATATACATTTATACAGAGAAAGCAGATTCGAAAATGTGTTGAAATGTCAAAAAATAGTGGAAAAAGCTAAAAAATGTAGATTATTTTATATAATTCAGACAATTTTTACTATTTTTTAGAGAATGACATAGATAAAAATTGAAATTTTCATGTTATTTTTCAAGCAAATGAATTGAATATATCTAGCTAATGTGATAGAATGAATATACATGTTTCGGAAAAATATAGTACTTGAGCAATTCCTTCATTGATGAATGATATGAAGAGGTTTTAATTTTTACTATATCTATAAACATGATGAAAATAAAAGGAGGTTGTTAGTCTCGATGAAAGGCAAGCAACAACAAGATTTTAGAGTAGAAAAATACATCCGTTATGGAATTCGTAAGTATAGCTTTGGAGCAGCATCAGTAGCGATTGCGGCTGGTTTGATGTTCCTTGGAAATGGTGCAGTATCAGCCTCAGAAACAGCAGTTAATGGGAATGGTTCTGATGTAGCTGTAGTATCAGCTAATACTGAAGATAATCAGGATAAAGTTGTAACTCCTGTAGTAGACAATAAGGAAGTTAAAGAAGAAGCTAAACCTGAAGCAGCGACTCCTAAAGTAGAAGAGTCTAAAAAGGAAGAAGTACAAAAAACTGAAGAAGTTACAAAAGAAGAAGCTGCTCCTAAACTAGACAAGTCTCAGCTTGAATCTTATGTTAATGAAGTAGCTGGGAAACTCGCTTCTGGAAAATATGCAAACAAGACAGACGAAAGTTTGGCTCTTTTGAATGCTGACTTGGAAGCAGCTAAGACAGCTCTTTCAAATGCTACAAGCCAAGATGAATTGAAGGCTGCCTACAACAAACTTGTTACAACTGTTAACTCAAAATTAAAAAATAAACCAGTAGAAAAGAAAGAAACACCAGCAGTAGATACTACCAATGGTAAAGAAACTGTCGGAAAGAAAGCGGAAAATACAGAGAAAAAATCTGACTCAAACGCTATCGAAAACACAGGTTCAAAAGATGAGCGTAACGGTAAAGAACTAGTAGAAGGTTCAAACCTACGTTCAGCTAATGAAGGGTATACACTAGCATCTACCGAACTTAGAAAAGAAAACGGTGAGTTTGCAACAGCTACTGGTAAAACGTATAAAGAATTAGATAGCAATGCTGCATATAGAATTTATGTAAAAGGATTCCAATCAGAAAACACAGAAGAAGTTGCTAAAAACAACCCACAACCTGGTACTGGAGCACGTACTGACCTTCCGTTATCAAAAACAGAAGCACAAAAACTTGGACGTGAAGCAGCGATGTGGAATAATAAGCTTCGTGCAAGTGGTCAAAATAATAATACTAACCCATATGGATCAGGTGGAGCTTATGAATATCTAGCAACAGAAATTTATGGATACACATATGAACAAGGTAACCACTATGTTTATCTAAAAGATGTAACAAAACGTTTCGAGTTAAACGATGCAGCAAAAACAGCAGGCTATACTATCAAGAAAGTCACTCCAATGAACTTGCCGCCAGGTTTAGGCTATAACGCAAATTCGGATACTGTAGAAGGTTATATCGGAGCCAATATCCAGAATGGGGTGTACGACTTCCGTTATGAATTAACTGTAGCAAAAGGTGATACTGAGCAAAAAGTGTACTTCCGTGACCTACAAGCTGGTTGGATTGGTTGGCAAGATTCAACAGCACCTAGAATTCAAGGTGTTTCAACAATGGTTACTATTGGGGAAGATGTAAGCCATAGTCTACAATATGTAGATAATGATGGAGTAAATAGAGATACACGAGCAAACTATCAACGTGAAGATGGCTCTAAGTTTGTAGCTGGATCAAAAACTGCTCCAAGTTCAACTGCTAAAAAAGCAGAATTTGTGGCAGCTGATGGAACAACTGTTAAATCAATGAATAATCCTCAAACAGTTACTGCTTATACAACATTAAATGGTAAGACTTTAGGTAAAAATGGTGAAAAACCTGTATCTCTTGATGATACTATTCCGGGGTTAACTTATGCACCAGAAACAGGTTTAATCACAGGTAAACCAACAGAAGCAGGAATCTTTACTGTAGCAGCTATGGCGAAAGACTATAACTCAGCTTCTGCATGGAACATGAATGGTCAAGAAGCTCATGAAAATATCACAATCGCAGTAGCACCTAAGATTACTGTTAAGAATGTTGAAGCATATGCAACAAGTGTACCAGTTACAATTTCAAATGGAGCTAACAAAGCAGAAATCACAATGCCAGATGGCACAGTTACAAAACTTGTAGCTAAAGATGGTAACTGGACAGTTGCAGCAGGTACTACAAATACAGCAGTTCAAGAAGGCGCGGTATTAGGAGCAGTTGCGGCTTCAGGAGAATCAACTATTAACTTAACAGTGACTCCGGAATCTACAAAATACGTTGGTGTTGATAGTATTGCGGCTAAAGCAACAACTGATAAAGTACAAGCACACTTACAACGTGAGACGGTAACTGTTAAAGATCATAACAACAAAGAATATACAGCGACATTTAACCGTGCGACAGGTAAATATACACTTCCAAATGAAGATGCATATCAACTTGAAGAAAGTGGAGATAATTCAATTCTTACAGAAAGACGTGTATATACAGAAGCACAAGCTAACGGTGATGTTAAGTTATTTGTTTACGAATTTACACGTACATGGAATGCTAAATCTACAGCGACAAGTCTAGCTGATAAGATTGCTGAAATTCGTACAAATGGTGAAGTAACAGCTGTAGGTGATGTGTTCCGAACAGAAACATTATTACCGAATGATCAAACTTCTTCAACTCAAGGGCGAACTATTAAAGTAAGTTATGATTCTGCATCTGATCAATGGAGTGCATCTGATGGGTCTACGGTGACAGCTACTAAATCGAATGCGGGATGGAAAGTTTCAACAACTTCAGGATTTAGCGGATATATAGCTTATCGTGAAGCAGTAGGAACAGACTTAGCATCAATTCAAAATGATAAACCAACAGGGACTTCAACAAGTTATTCAGAAACAAAAGGTACATCAGTAGACTTAATTAAATCTACTAAAGCAAATGTAGCATTCACAGATACAATCGATGATAAAACATCAGCAACAGATTCTGATACTATCAAAACAAAAGTAACAGCAACTGCACCAGACGGTACAGTAACTACTTTTGATGGCGCTCAAGCAGAAGAAACAGCTTACATTCAAGCTCAACGTACAGCGGCAGTTAAAACTAAAGCAGCAGCACAAGCGGTTAAAGATAAACAAGATGCTCAAAATGATTTAGCAAGCTTACAAGAAAGATTAGATCGTCAAACAAGAGCTGTAGAAGATGCTCAAGTAGCATTAGATAACTTAAAATTACGTACGATTTCGCCAACAGCCCAACAAATGGCTCAGAAAACACTGGAAATAGCAAAAGAAATTAAAGCGAAACTTGAAGCGGATATTGAAGCTGCGAAAGGAACGGTAACAACTCGTGATACAGCAGTTAATACATCTCGTCAAGAAGCTTTAGAAGCTGAAAAAGCGGTAGAAACAGCGCGTGCAGCTCTTAAAACAGCAGCAGAAGCAAACTTAGCTAAAGCTAACGCTTATGTATTATCTCAAAAAGGACGTTACAAGGTAACAGCAAGAGCAGTAGACTCAAACGGTGTTGTAACAACTCCAACAGTAGATGGAACAGATACTGGTGAAGTTACAGAAGATGCAGTAGCAGAGACAACTTACTACATTGTAGTAACTGAACCTGAGAAATCATCAGGAGCTCAAGGTCAGAAACAAACTGACTCAATGGCCGACAATTTCAATGATGGAAAAGAAGGAACTACAGTATCAGATTACAAACTAGTAGATCCAACGACAGGAAATAAAGTTTCTTCAGTAACAACTGATCAAGGAACATACACTGTAGACCCAACGACAGGTGAAGTAACATTCACTCCAGTAGAAGGATTTGTAGGAACAGCTACACCGATGAAAGTTTCAGCGAATGTAACATTCAACGATGAATCAGGAAACCCAGTAACAGTAGCGACAGAAAATACATATACACCTACTGTATATGGAGTTCAACCATCAGCAGATGAAACTACAGGAAAACAAGGTCAAACTCAAACATCTAAATCAGGAAAAGATCGTTTCTCTGATTTAAATACAACAACTAACACTCCAGATGGAACAAACGTTGACTGGACAACAGCAGCATACTCATTAGAAGGAGCTAATACTGAAGGTAAAGTGGTGGTTGATGGAGAAGGAACATACTCAATCGATCCAACTACAGGTGTCGTAACATTTGAACCACTTCCAACATTTACAGGAAAAGCTAAAGGTGTTAATGTACAAGTATCAGTAACAGCAACTGACTCAGAAGGAAACAAAGTTCCGGTTACTTCAAAAGGGGCATATACTCCAAAAGTAACCCCAGTAACACCAACAGGAGAAGACGTAACTTCAACTGGTAAACAAGGTCAAGAACAAACAGGAACGCCTAAGTTTACACAAGGTGATGAAACTGCTCCAATTACAATCAACGAAGAGCAACCAGCTAAATTCGTAGTAAATGGACAACCGGTCGAGTCAACAGAAATTCCAGCAACAAAAGATGGAAAAGAAGTTGGTAAATACGTAATTGATCCATTAACAGGTGTTGTAACGTTTAAACCAAACAAAGACTTTGTTGGTACACCAGATCCAGCAACTGTTGAAGTTAAAGATAAGAATGGAACACCAGCAACAGCTACTTACACTCCAACAGTAACACCAGTAACACCAACAGCAGAACCAAAAGAAACAACTGGTAAGCAAGGTCAACCACAAACTCAAGACACAGAGTCAATGTTCAAACAAGGTGATGAAGTAGCGCCAATTGATAAGACAACTGTTAAATTGGTAGACCCAAGTGGTAATGAAGTAACCACAATGCCAGCTCTTAAAGATGGTAAAGAAGTTGGAACCTACACAATTGATCCAACAACAGGAGTAATCACATTCCAACCAAACAAAGACTTCACAGGCACACCAGATCCAGCTAAGGTTGTAGCGAAGGATACTAACGGAACTAAGGTAGAAACAACTTACACCCCAACAGTAACCCCAGTAGTACCAACAGCAGAACCAAAAGAAACAACTGGAAAACAAGGTCAACCACAAACTCAGGAAACAGAGTCAATGTTCAAACAAGGTGATGAAGTAGCGCCAATTGATAAGACAACTGTTAAATTGGTAGACCCAAGTGGTAATGAAGTAACCACAATGCCAGCTCTTAAAGATGG